>JAEYYQ010000462.1 GCA_023428365.1 Pseudomonadota bacterium
ATCAACGTGAGACCGGTGGCACCACCGACCAGAAGGGTGCGGCGATCCATAGGAACTGCCAGTTTCGAAGTATTGCGTTGATCCGACATCACGATCTCCTGCTGAATTTTGCGAGGACTGGAAAATCACTTCATGGCGCGTTCGATTTCTCCGACCACGATTCCTTCAGTCAGTACGGGCGGAAGAACCACCGGGTCGCGCCCCCCGGCGGGATAAAATGCGTAAAATGGCAAACCATCGCGATTGAAGCTGCGCAGAAACGCGGTGATCTCAGGGTCGCGATTGGTCCAGTCGCCCTTCAAGTAAGTGATGCCCTTGTCACGGAACGCCTCCTGCACGCCGTCGGTTGACAGCGTTGTCTTTTCATTGACGAGGCAAGTGATGCACCACGCCGCTGTCATGTTGACGAAGACAGGCTTGCCCTGTTTGCGAAGATCCGCCAGCCGGGCGCCGGTGAAGGGTTGGAAGTTCGCGGCCGTCTCAGGAGTCCTGGCGGCATTCCCCGGAGGGGTGACACTATCGAGCGGGAGCAGAAGGGCCAGCGTTCCCACGACAGCCGCACCCGCAAGACCACGTGGAATGAGACCAGATCCTGCACTGTGCTGCGCGATGCCATAGATCCACGCCGCAAGAGCGATCAGCAGCGCGCCAGTCAGCGCGATCATCACGCCGAAATCGCCAACCTGCTGAGTGAGAACCCACACGAGCCAAGCCGCGGATGCGTACATCAGAAAGGCCATGCCCTGACGCAGCCGAACCATCCACGGCCCTGGACGCGGCAAGACGCTAGCCAATCGCGGAAATACGCCGAGCAGCGCGTAGGGTGCCGCAAGACCGAGACCCATCGCCAGGAAGATCAGCAGACAAACGATGATCGGCGCGGTCAGCGCTGCGCCGATAGCTGCCCCCATGAACGGCGCCGTACACGGGGTGGCAACGACCACTGCCAGCATCCCAGTGAAGAAGCTTCCCGAATGGCCGGCCCGCTGCGTCAGACCTTGGCCTGTCCCAGTCACACCCAAGCCGATTTCGTAGACACCGGAGAGGTTCAAGCCGATCGCGAGCAACAGCCAGCTCATGGCGGCCACGAACATCGGTGACTGGAATTGGAATCCCCAACCCACGGCAGCACCGCTGGCACGCACCGCCAACAAAATTCCAGCGAGAGCAACGAAGGCGACCAGCACACCCAGCGTGTAGAACGCGCTGGCTAAACGAACCTCACGCAGGTCCCCGCCAGACAGTTTTGCGATGGCCGTCGCCTTAATCGCCAGCACCGGAAACACGCACGGCATCAGATTGAGGATCAAGCCGCCAAGGAATGCGAACACTGCAATTTGCCAGAGCGGCAAGGCTTCGATAACCGATGGGTTTGATGCCAACGCCAGCGGGGCCGCGCTCACGGCAGGCGTTATCTCGAACCAGCGGATTTGGCCTCCGCCGTCAGTGACGGCGAGCAGCCCGGCAGCCGAAGCCTGCGGATTGAATGCCTCGCCCTTCGCGATCGCCAAGCTCAGTTTGCCATCCTCAATGGACGGCTTTTGCGGACCCGAATGGACGATAACGCCCCAATCGTTGGGATAGAAAAACGCCTCCTTGACGGAATCGGCGGTCAGCCCCTCGCCTTCAACCGCCAGTGTGAGCGTCTCTCCGTCGGACGCGAGGCGCGATGACCACGGACTGTTCACAGGCCGGCGTGCGTCCGATGCGGAGAACGCCGAGATCACATCGGCATTTGCCGGTGTGGGCGTTCCGGAGATCGGCAAGTCGAGACGGAACGTTCCCGCTTCCGGGATGCATTCCCTCTCACAAACCAGCCAATCGGCCTCTGCCTCGATCGGAAACGTCTGCCCCGGCTGCACCGTATCGGGCACCGTCACGCTGATCGGGAAGACAACCTCGGTCTCATATCCGAAGCTCATCACAGGGCCGACCGCAAATCGGCTCGGCCCGGGCCATTGGATGTCTCCGGAGGTCGCGCCGTCCGGAAGCTTCAGATTGATGTTGGGCGCTGAACCCGCGTCGCCGGGGTTTTTCCAGTACGTGTGCCAGCCGGGGGTGAGCTTCTGGCGCAAGCCGACGCGAAACGTCTGCCCTGGCGTCACGGCGGCGGCATCGCTGATCAGAGTAACGGTCGCGCGTGGGCTGACTTCAGGAGCGCTCTCGACTGCATATGCGGAAGCTGGAAGCAGCGACAGCGCGGCAATCAACAGTCCGCCGCACCGGCGCAGCCAGCTTCGCCGTCCTGTATCGCCGGTTGCCGCAATAACCATAGTCCTCCAGATCGTCACCGAGTTCAGACCTATATGAGGTTGCACCGCGCGGAGTGACAGCCCACCGTTTTCCCGGCTGATTGTGCGGATAGCACGGCGCCTGGAAAAGACCTCCTCAATCCCAAACACAATGATGTGAGACGTTCGCCGAACAAAAAGAACGCCAAACCCATTCGGGCCGGCGTTCTCGTAACCATCGAATTTGTCAGCGGCGCAGTCTAGATCAGACCAAAGTATTCCAGGAACGTATCGCACTGCGCCTCGAGCATCGCCAGACCGCCGATCGTCTGGCAGCCCGCAGCCCGGGCTTCACTGATCAACGGCGTGACCTCGGGGTACGGAATAATGTCGATCACGAGCATCTCGGAGGCGAGGGCTCCGATCGGTGCTGGCAGCCCCTCGCCCGGCTTCATACCGACTGGGCTGGCGTTCAGGATGATATCGTGCCCCCCGGCCGTCGGCGCCCCCGGCGCAATCGCGCACCCCGGATGGAACTGCTTCACGCGATCAGCCAGTGCTACAGCGCGTCCAGCTTCCGGATCCGAGAGCGTGATTGAACGACAGCCGGCAGCGGCAAATCCCATGGCGATCGCGGTTCCCGCACCGCCCGCACCCAGCAGCAGCACGCGCTGGTCTTTCACCGTGCGGCCAGCGATCTCGACAGCGCGCACCAAGCCTTCGCCGTCGAACATATCGCCTGACCACGTGCCATCAGGCTCCCGCCGCAGCGCATTGATGCCATCGACGGTTTTTGCGGTATCTCCCATCCGATCGACCATCGCAGCGGCGCGATGCTTGAACGGAACGGTGATGATGATGCCAGCGAGATTTGCGACGCGCTTCAGCCCGCGAATCCCCTCCTCGAAGTTCTCCTGAGGAATGTGAACCGGAATCAGAACGGCATTGATCTTGGCCCGCGTAAAGCGAGGATTGACGATGCCGGGCGAGCCCACCTGCTTGATCGGATCTCCGACGATCGCCACAAGTTTGGTGCTGCCGTTGATTGGCGCGATCCAGCCTTCCGTCATTTCTTAGCGCTCCCCCGGGGCGTTCGCCGCTCGGTCTGTTTCACGATTGAGCCGACCGTCTTCGGCATTTGCCGCCGGTCAGGCCCGTCCGCCCCGGCTTCTAGCGCAGCGCTCGCCCGGCGTCGACGCACAAAGGCCGGCGGCAGATCCGCTTTCTGCTCAAGGCTCGTCACCGGATTCCAGATCAGTTTTGAGCCGATGAAGGTTTTCTACGGCCCGGGCCGCGTATGGGCCGATCCATCGGTCATGGATCTGCTTGATCGGCAGCGGGTTGAGATGGTTCCAGCGCTCCCGGCCTTTGCGTACGGCGATTACAAGATCGGCATCTTCCAGAACTTTCACATGCTGCATCACGGTGCAGCGGTCGAGCGCCGGAAAGCGGTCGCAGAGCGCGCCCGTCGTTTGCGGATGATCCTTGAGCACGTCCAGGATATCGCGGCGAATCGATGACGATAGAGCTTTGAAAATCCTATCGTTTTCTTCTTCGATTGACATGTTATATTTTTATAACATAATGCACTAAGCCACAAGGGAGTAGCGTTCATGGATCTGAAGTTCAGGGTAGCGGCCCGCATCTCGAAGCCCGTCGAAGAGGTCTTCGAAGCCGTCGTAAACCCGGCCCAACTGTCGCGCTATTTCACGACTGGCGGCGCGAAAGGCCGTCTGGAAACCGGCGCGACCGTCTCTTGGGACTTTCACGACTTTCCGGGCGCTTTCCCGGTCGAGGTTGTGAAAGTGGAGCCGCTTAAGCAGATCGTGCTTCGGTGGGCCGCTGACGATGGATCAGCCGGCGATGGAACCGCGCCTGCCGCTGCCTCGCCCGGCTACATGACGACCGTCACCATGACCTTCGAAGCCCTGGAAGATGGCCGTACGCTGGTGTCCATCTCCGAAGAGGGCTGGCGGCAAACCGAGGGCGGCCTCAAAGCATCTTACGGCAACTGCCAAGGCTGGACGCAGATGCTCTGCGCACTCAAAGCCTACCTGGAATACGGGATCAATCTGCGCGAAGGCATGTTCAAATAACCGCCGTGCCCGCTGGTTCGAGACCTTGTTCGGCCGATGAGCTGATCTGCCATCCCGTTCGGCGACAAGTCGCTTTCAACAGGCTATGGTCCCGATCCAATCGGTGGGCTATCGGGTCCACGCTATCGACGCACAAGGAAACAACCATGGCACTGCTTGGCTCAGGCGTAATGACCTTCTGGAACAACATCGCGGAAGGCGGCGACGAAGAATTCGTCGAGTGGCACGTCCTGGAGCACATCCCCGAGCGCGTTGGCATCC
>JAEYYQ010000473.1 GCA_023428365.1 Pseudomonadota bacterium
GGTGACGGTACTGAAGATCCTGGTGAGCTATCCGGACGGCTTTGCCGTCATGGAAGACCTCAAGCGCGACATGGCCATCCTGGCGACCAGCGGCCGCGATTGGGCCGACCGCACGAAGCGTCTCGCCAGCCGGGTGCCGGACCTCGACATCTTTTCGCAGGGACTGGTCGAGCGCATCAGCGGTGGCTGGAGAGTGACGGCCAAGGGGCGGGACGTCTTGGCGTTCATGGAAGCCCGCCCGGCACCGAGCGAGCCAAGCGCGGCGCCCGTGGTCAATGAGGCGTCCCAGCCGGCAGTGGAGAGTGCGCCGCTTCCCCCGCTGCCGCAGCCAGCGGACCGCGCCAAGCGAAGGCGCGAGCGCCGAGAGCGCCGCCGCGAAGCCCGCGAGCGAGCGAGGGCGAATGCGTCCTGAAGCGGGAGTGAGGGCGGCGGCGCTGATCGCCATCAGCGGGAACCACATGGCCTTCAAAACGCCTGCACACTTGTTCGGCCCCAGGCCCGCCCTCGGAGGGTACTCCACTCTCTTAGGAGCAGCGACATGCAAATGCACAGGCCGCTCGTAGACTCTTCTTTTTACTGATCAGACGAGATTGTCAGGCTGTGGCAAACCTGCTGCGACGGCGATACGTCACCAGGCCAACGCCTGCGAACCCCAGCAGCATCATTGCCCAGGTCGAAGTTTCCGGCACGCCCGAAACTGCGGCCTCGAGTAAGCGATAGTCATATTCAGCTACGAGGCGTTGCCCGGCAGCAGAGAAATGCTCGTTGTCGGAGAAGAAACTCGTCAGCTCCGAATCCGAAGACCGCAGATGAGCAAAATCCGGGTGGGGGGTCGTTGTATTGCCGCACCATTGGCCCCAACCGGAGCCGCCTCCAACGCAGGCCGAACCGGTCGTGCTACCCGGCACGCCGGGGCCGACGGTTGCGGAAGTAAAACCGTAGGCGGTCGGATTTGCGATAACCGTTTGGACGAGCGCCCGGATGTCGGAATAGATGAAGTCGATCCCGGAAGCCGAGAACTGATCTTGTAGCGTCTGATTGAAATAGTTCGATAGGTTGCTCTGACCATAATTGCCATGGATCAGGATATGCTGAGCGCCGGCATCCTGTAGCGCCTTCACCTCCGCGGTCAGGGCGGTCAATTGAGTAGTGATGAACGCTTGTCTCTGCGCGAAACTGACAGTCAAATTGTCGATCGCGTACCTAATGTCATTCCCGCCGGTGCTGATCAGATACAGCGCATTCGGATTTGCATGGCCTCCCACACTATTCAAATACGTGGCGATCTGGCTGGTTGTCGAAGGCAGATTGGGGTTCGGGTTGAGATTTCCGCCGACGCCACTGACCTGGGCCGTCAGTGCTCCGCTAATAGCATAGTTTGTTCCACCAGGCTGGTTTGCAGGGAGTGCGTTCAAGCCATAAAAACCAGCCAGGATTTGCGAGTTCATGAGGCCAACACCTACCGGTGCACCGGTTCCGCCGTTTGCGATTGCATTCGCAATGCGGGTGTCCTTTTCGCTGTTTCCAGTCGTGCAGGGCGCGGCGACAGCGCCACAACTTCCGGTCAAAGCCCCCTGCCACCAACCGCTGTCGAGCGTGCTGTCGCCAAAACCGACGAACTGCGTGAAGGTTGACGCTTGAGTTGAAGTCGAAATTAACGCGGCCAAAGTGGCGACAGCAATTCCTGCGCGCATTACAATTCTCCAATGCGTCTTTGAAATAAAAAGTCAGCTCGACACGAAAATGCAATGCAAGATTGTCGGACGGTCAAGTATGTCTGTCAACTGCAAATAAGCAGGGGATCGCGTTCGGCGTAAGCTCAGGATCATCAGCGCCCAGCTCGAAGGTTCGGGCGCTGCTGCCACAGCGGAGCTTGTTCCTGGTGTAGCGGTTTGCCCACATGGTACGAACCACACCGGCCACGAAAACCGCCTGGCGCTGATCGATCCAGAGCGGGGCGGGGCGTGAATTCTCAGGTGACGGTTTTGAAGATACTGGTGAGCTATCCGGACGGCTTTGCCGTCATGGAAGACCTCAAGCGCGACATGGCCATCCTGGCAACCAGCGGCCGCGATTCGGCCGACCGGACGAGGCGCCTCGCCAGCCGGGTGCCGGACCTCGACATCTTTTCGCAAGGCCTTGTCGAGCGCATCAGCGGTGGCTGGAGAGTAACGGCAAAGGGTCGAGACGTCTTGGAGTTCATGGAAGCGCGCCCGGCACCGAGCGAACCCAGCCTGGCCTCCCCGGTCGATGAGACGTCCCCGCCTGTGTTGGAGATCGCTCCGCTTCCCCCGCTGCCGCAGCCGGCTGACCGGGCCAAGCGCCGGCGCGAGCGCCGAGAGCGCCGGCGCGAAGCCCGCGAACGCGCGCGGGCGAACGCGTCCTGAAGCGGGATTGAGGAGCGCACCGAACTGGCGGTCCATCGCTATGGGCAGCTGCACCTGGCAAGCTCTTGCCCCGTTGGGTCCGGATCGCGGGCCGTCTTCCCCTGGTCATCAGCATGCGAGATCGCTCCTGCCGCGCGCGATCTCGATATGTTTGAGCACGCCGATTGCATCCTCAATTTTGGATACGACACGACATTGAAATAACTCATCAAGCGCGATGTTGCGTGCCGCAATCGTGGCATGCAGTGCGCTTTCCGTAAAGAATGCCCGGCAATGCGCCAGGGCTGCCGAGGCATGTTCAAAATCATATAGGTCGTTGCTCTTGAAGCGCCGCGCCTTGTCCCACCGAAAGGCGGCATGCAGCGAAGCGTAGATGTGCAGCATGCGGAGCTGTTGTCTTGCCTGGGGGCGCTGAGTAAGCGCGGCAAACAAGAGATTCGCCCATTGGTTCCAGAATTTTTGCCACTGGGCCGAGCCGCGTGCCGGTGGCGTCTCTCCCGTCTTCTCGCGAAAGAGTTCAACCGTGATATCCATTGCGAGTTCGGCCCCCAGTTCGACCGAGCCGCGTATCTCCGCCTCGTAGGCCTGTTGGAAGCTCTTTAATTCGTGCGCGTGCTCGTCAACGCCCCTGTTCAGGTCGGATGTATCGAAGTGCAGACCATCTGGCGGCGAAGCGGTCCCGATGGTGGTCATCATCGTTTCGAGAGGCAGGCCCCACATGTGATCGAAGAATGCCTTCTGAATTGCAAGCTCGGTTTCGGCATCAAAGGGGGTTTCGGTCGGGTGAACAAATCCAAGGACGTAAGCGAGCTTGGACCACACAAGATGATGCAGCGGCGGAAGCTCACGCCCGTCGTTCTGGAAGTCCTGAACAAAATGCTCAATCTCGGTACGCATCCGCGTCCGGCTATCCAGAAATGTCACTCCGAGGCTCAGCTCATCGACGATGCGTGCGATGGCAAGACGCGAGGAAAGGTCTCCTCGCTTGATGAATTCAGAAAACGTACTGTCGCTGATCGGGCAGAAAATGGTTCCGTTTCCAACGAGCCGGCGAAGGCGTTGAAGCAGATCGAGGGCAAGTGCGTCGGTTCGCGTGCCGTTCGCGCTATCCCGGAGAATGATCCAGAACTTCGTGTCGAGATAAACCGGTGCTCGCTGTTCAAGCGATTTCCCCAACTCAACCACGCGGCTCTTGACGTGCCGTTCAAGCGAAACCTCGGGGTGTGTGCGATGCGCCGCGATATCCATGTGTCTACGCGATTCTAATCCTCAAATCGGCGATTGCGGGACCTGCCGTCTGCTGCCTCGTGCCGGCGCTCGGTTGCGATCCTCTCTTGCAGCACAGTCTTGGCAGCGTTGAGCGCGTCGATGAGCGCGGGTTTCTGATCGATTGGAAGTTGCTCAAGGAGCCGTAGCCGTCCCTCAAGCTTTGTTGCAAGCGAGCCGCTCCAGCTCGTGGGATGAAGGCGTCGCACAATCTCCTTGAGCACGGCCTGCGGGTCGGGCGCCTTGGCGAGAAGTTTAGCAGCTAACGGAAGCCATTCATGCGGCTCATTGTTCGCAGGGCGCTTAAACAAGCCAGCAGATGCCGCCATGATCGGGTAGCGGATTGCAGGGTCCGCATCGCACCAGGCAAGGAGAGCATCATCGGCGACTGCCCCCATCGGATTCTTATGGAACCGTTGGAAGTCGGCAAAGGCCTGCACCGCATTGTCTCTGGCCTTGGCATCGCCGGAAAACGCCTCATCCAGCACGACGGTTGGATGAACCTGAAGGAGCCCCGTCATCAAGTCATCCCGGTCATGTGCGTATATGTCATAGCGCCGCACGGCAACCATCATCTTCTGGACCATGCGCCGCACGATGGGAATACCTTCGACGCCGACCAACGACACTTGAGCGATCCGCCCCAGTTCTCGATCCTCCCGGGCGGTACGCCGGTCCTTCTTGTGAAACTCGAACGCATCCAATAG
>JAEYYQ010000526.1 GCA_023428365.1 Pseudomonadota bacterium
TCGCTGTCGCCAGCAAGCGCCTTGTACTGGGCGGGCGGGATGCCGAGGCCGAACAGCGAGGCCGGGCGGGCGATGAGCCAGCGTACGCTGCGCGCGGCGAACAGCGGGGCCAGCTCGCGCTCGAAAATCTCGCGCTGTTCTTCCAGTGTGGTGGCTTTGGCGAGCGACGTTGCGTCCTTGCCGTGAACTCGTACCAGCAAATGGCCGGCAGCGATGAAACGACCAAGCAATCCGGTGCGATAGAAATTACTGCCAAACTTCGCAATGCGCCGCCGACCCCGCCAGTCGCGCTGCTGCCAGTAGTCCAGCGTTTCGCTATCGAGATATGGGGCAATCTGGCGGTCGAACGCGATCACGTTCTCCGGACGATCGGTCGTTGCGAAGAAGCGATGGAAAGCGTGATGGGTATCCAGGTGGCGGGCTGCCGCCAGCTTCAGCCGGTTGAGCGCGATATGAGCCGTGTTTAGATCCACCGCCGTAATGTGTTCCGGTGAGGCTGTGAGATAGCTCATCACGTTGCAGCCACCGGATGCGATGGTCACGATGCGGCTCGTCGGTTCAAGCGCCATCGCTTCCATGTCGACCACGGGATCTTCCCAGATCTGCGGGTAGACGAGGCTGGAGAACGCCAGCGTAAATGCGCGTTCGGCCAGCCCCTCGGCCGATAGAACGCTGTTGCGATGCACGGCGGCGCCGACCATTTCGCCCGTGCTGCGCTTCATGGCCTGGGTGGTGTCGATCACGATGTTGCCCTCTAGATTCCCGCTCATGCGGCGGCGCGTACGGGTGCGCGCGCAGGGACGGCCTGATGCTGGGCCGCGATGTCCCGCCAGCGGATGACGCGCATTGCACCGTTTTGCTCTTCGACGATGGCGGTGCAGCTTTCGACCCAGTCGCCACAGTTCAGATAGCGGACGCCCTCGATCATCCGGTCAGCGGCGTGATGGATATGTCCGCAAATGATGCCATCCACGTCATTGCGCTTGGCTTCGGTGGCGAGCGCACGCTCGAACTCACCGATGAAGTTCACGGCCGATTTGACGCGATATTTGAGATATGCCGAGAGCGACCAGTAACCGAAACCGAGATGACGTCTGACCCAATTGAGTGGCTGATTGGTCCAGAGCGCCAGCTCGTAGGAGCGGTCGCCGACAAAGGCGAGCCATTTTGCGTACCGGAAGACGACGTCGAACTCGTCGCCGTGCATCACCAGCATCCGCCGCCCGTCGGCGGTTTCGTGGACGTCCTGGCGCTTGATTTCGATGCCGCCGAACTGAGAGCCGCAGAAGTCGCGCAGACCCTCGTCGTGATTGCCCGGAATGAACACCAGCCGCGTGCCTTTGCGGACCTGGCGCAGCAGCTTTTGCAGGACGTCGTTATGCGACTGCAGCCAGATCGGGCCGCGTTTCACGCGCCACAAATCGACGATATCGCCGACAAGGTAAATGGTTTCCGCTTCGTGATATTTGAGGAAATCGAGGAACGCGTCGGCCTGACATGCGCGCGTTCCGAGGTGAATATCGGAGACGAACAACGTGCGATAGCGACGACTTTTCCGGTCGATCCCAGTTCCACCGTTGCCCACGGTCCACCCCTTGTCGAGCCTGATGGCGGGGACAAAACCGGAGTCGCATTACAGGGATATGACAGCCGAAGATTCACATCCCGACGCCGCGCCACAACTTGCGCAACGCCGGGCGACGAAGAGTTTCAATTACTTATCTCTTCATATTGTTATTTGCCCGCGGCTCTGAAATTCACAGTCTTTTCGAGCGCCGCGTCGGCTTCCTCGATTGCCAATAAGGCGGTTGTGGTCGTACGCGTCACTCCGGATGCCGAGGCGGTTAACGAGAATGCCGCGATACTGGCGTTGTCCGGCATTTCGACGATGGCGAAAACATCGGCGTCGCCGAATGCGTAATACATCGCTTCGAGTTTTCCACCCAATCCTTCGAGGGCGGCGGCGACGGCTGCCTTGCGGCCCGATGCCTTATCCTTGCGTAGTCCTTTGACGCCTTCGGCCGTGTAGGAGGCTTTGATGAGATACTTGGGCATGGATCACCTGTTGGTTAGACCCGTAGCCCCGCTGCGCGAAAGTAATGCGCCACGTCGCGCCGCGTTCCAGCATCCTTGCGTTGAGTTCAGGTGCCCGAAAACTTTGGCGGGCGCTTTTCCATAAAGGCACGACGGCCTTCGATGTAGTCGTCCGAGGTAAAGCAAGCGTCCACCATGCGATCGAGTTTCGCCAGATCGCGCTCGTGCGCAGGTTTTCCAATTTCGAGTGCTGCTTGCTTGATGGTTGCAACGGTGAGCGGGGCATTCTCAGCAATCATGCCGGTCCATTCGGCAACTTTGGCATCGAGGGCTGCGGCGGGCACGATCTGATTGAGCAGCCCCATGTCATGCGCTTCGTGCGCCGTGATCCGACGAGCCGTGTAAAACAACTCTGTCGCTGCCGTGATACCGATGATCCGTGCCAAACGGTTGACGCCCGTAAATCCATAACCGAGCCCAAGACGCGCGGCCGGAATGCCGAACTGGGCATTATCGGCGGCGATCCGGATATCGCAGCAGGCCGCCAAATTCATTCCCCCGCCAATGCAATAGCCTTGGATTTTCGCAATCGTCGGTTTTGGAAATTCGTAAAGCTGATCGTACGCGCGGGCCGACGTTGCGTTGTATTGTTTGACGGCCTCCAGGCTGGCGCGCTCGCTCTCGAATTTCGAAATGTCGGCGCCGGAGACGAACGCTTTGCCGCCCGCGCCGCTGACGACCAGCACACGGAGCGAGGGATCGGCGGCGAAGTCCGCCAGTAACGTTTGCAGACGTTGCCACATTTCCAGCGAGACGGCATTGTGACGGGCGGGATTGTTGAACACGACATGCCCGATCGCACCTTCCCGATGCGCCAGCAGTTTATCTTCGACTGGTTGATCGTGGGCATCTGTCACGATGCGTTCTCCTTGTCAGCATCACGACGGGTCACACCCGTTCGTCTGAACGCGGCGATCTCAGCCGGGGTATAGCCTGCTTCGGTGAGGATCTCGTCAGTATGCTGGTCGAGCAGCGGTGGCGGCCGCTTGAGCTGGGACTGCGACCGGCTCATCTTGATGGGCTGCGCCACCATCTGCGTGGAGCCGCGCTCCTGGCTGACGATATCCGCCGCCAGTCCGAGATGATGTACCTGCGGGCTCTCGAACACCTTGTCGATGGTGTTGATCTCGCCGCAGGGGACGCCGGCGGCATTGAGCTTGGCAATCCAGGCATCTGACGTGTCGCGCCGCGTATGCATCGCAATGAGTTCGTTAAGTGCGCTGCGGTTCTCGGAACAGCCTTCCAGCGTTTCGAATTCCGGACTGTCGAACGCCGAATCCTGCAAAACCTCTTTCAGTCGCTTCCAGATCACTTGTCCGGCGCAGGCAATATTGATGAAGCCATCGGAGGTCTCGAAGACGCCGGTAGGGATGCTGGTCGGGTGGTCGTTGCCCGCCTGCGCCGGCACCTCGTGGTCCATCAGCCAGCGGGCTGCCTGGAAGTCGAGCATGAAAACCTGCGCCTGCAGCAATGAGGTCTGCACCCACTGGCCCTTGCCGGTTCTCTCGCGATCCATCAAGGCGAGTAGGATGCCTTGCGCGCAGAAGATGCCGGCCGTCAGATCGGCGATAGGGATGCCGACGCGCATCGGTCCATGCCCAGGTTCGCCGGTAATCGACATCAGCCCGCCCATGCCTTGCGCGATCTGGTCGAATCCGGGTCGGTCCCGCAGCGGTCCATCCTGACCGAACCCGGAAATCGAACCGTAGACGATGCGCGGATTGATTGCGCTGATCGCCGCGTAGTCGATGCCGAGCCGCGTCTTCACATCCGGCCGGTAGTTTTCGACGATTACGTCGGCTTTGGCTGCGAGCCTCATGAAAATCTCGCGCCCCTGCGGATTCTTCAAATCCAGCGTCATCGCCCGTTTGTTGCGATGCAGATTCTGGAAATCCGAGCCGGCGCGCGGGCCGCCCATGCCACCCTTGGGATCGGTGTCGGGCTCTTCGATCTTGATGACGTTCGCGCCCCAATCGGCGAGTTGGCGCACGCAGGTTGGACCGGCACGCACGCGCGTCAGGTCGAGCACGGTGATATGTGAGAGGACATCGCTGGCGGGCTCGAATGGCATGCAATCCTCGACGCGTGGTGATACGCCCTGGGTCGGGCGAAGAGCAGCGACCTGAATTGCTGGCATCGCGGGGACAGGGCTGTCAACACATTGGCACGCTTCAGGAGCGACTGGTTGTGTCGCGCGATGCACGAGAACCGACCAGGCCGGAGGTTGCAGCTGTTAGTTTGTCCCGTAACGGCAGAGAGCGAGGTCAGCCGTGTCGATTTCCGGTTGATGCCCGGAGATGATATCAGCAAGGACGCGACCTGAGCCGCACGACATGGTCCAGCCCAACGTGCCGTGTCCGGTATTGAGGTAGAGATTGGAGATCGGCGTCGGGCCGATGACCGGCGTACCGTCGGGCGTCATCGGGCGCAGGCCGGACCAGAACATCGCCTCGCCCTGGTTTCCGGCACCACCAAACAGATCTTCAACGGAATGGACCAGCGTCGCTTTGCGAGCCTCCGGAAGATCGTGGCTGAAGCCGGCGATCTCCGCCATGCCGCCGACGCGGATACGATTTCCGAGACGCGTGATCGCGATTTTATAGGTTTCATCCATGATGGTGGACACCGGGGCGCGCGTCTCGTCCTGGATCGGAACCGTGATCGAGTAGCCTTTGACCGGGCAGACAGGAAGTTTGAGGCCGAGCGGCTTCAGCAATGCTGGTGAGTAGCTCGCCATGGCTGCAACGAAGACATCCGCTTCGATTTCTCCCATGGATGTTGTAACGGCGCGGATGCGTTTGTTCTCCTGCACCAAACCCAGAATGTCGGTCTCGAAGTGGAACGTGACGCCCAGGGATTTGGCGAGTTCGTGAAGGGCCGACGTGAATTTGAAGCAGTCGCCGGTTTCGTCGTTGGGCAGACGCAGACCGCCGACGATTTTATCGCGCGCATTCGCCAAGCCTGGCTCGACGGCCACGCAGCCGTCGACATCGAGCACTTCGAATGGGACGCCGTCGGACTGCAGCACCGCGATGTCTTTGCTGATCCCGTCGAACTGCTGCTGCGTCCGAAAAACCTGAAGAGTGCCCTGAGTGCGATGATCATAGGCGATGCCGGTTTCGGCCCGCAGATCGATCAGGCAGGAGCGGCTGTATTCGGCAATACGAACCATGCGCCCTTTGTTCACCGCATATCGTGCGGAAGTGCAATTGCGCAGCATGGCCAAAAGCCAGCCCCACGATGCGGGCGCGGCGGTCGGGCGGATGATCAGCGGCGCGTGCTTCATGAACAACCATTTCATGGCCTTCATGGGAATACCCGGCGCGGCCCACGGTGAGGAGTATCCGGGAGAGACTTCGCCGGCGTTGGCGAAACTTGTCTCAAGCGCGGGGCCGGGCTGGCGATCGACAACGACAACCTCGTGCCCGGCCTTCGCGAGATAATATGCGGAGGTGACGCCGATAACGCCTGAGCCCAGGATGCAAACTTTCATGCTTATCTCGCAGGAGAGGTATCGCCGGGCGTGGCATCGACGTAGCGGCGTCGATAGCGGCGGCCCAGTCTGGTGAGGATTTCGTAGGAGATTGTGCCGGCGTCGCTGGCCAGCATCTCAAGCGTCTGGTGCGGACCGATGATTTCGACGATGTGGCCGAGTTTCAGCGTTTCCGGTGGCAACGCCGAGATGTCGATGGTCATGCTGTCCATGGAGACGCGCCCCACGATCGGCAGGCGGACGCCGTTGTAATAGGCAGCGCCGTTGTCGCTCAGACTGCGTGGCAGACCGTCGGCATACCCGGCGCTGATCGTCGCCAGACGCATTTCCCGGGGTGCTGTGTAGGTTCCGCCGTAGCCGACACGCGTGCCCGCCGGAACCGTGCGCGTCTGGACAACTGCAACGCCGAGGCTGACCACTGGATGCATGGGATTTGTACCGGCACTCGACGGAGCAGCGCCGTAGAGTGCAACGCCGGGGCGTACCAGCTGCCCGTGATAGGTGTTCGTCAGAAAGATGCCGCCGGAATTCGCGAAGCATATGGGAGCATCAGGAAATTCGGCGATCAGCTTTGCCATGCGCCCGAATTGCTCGGCATTCTGCGTATTATCGGGTTCGTCCGCTGACGCCAGATGGCTCATAACGAACAGGACATCGATGTCGGATATCAGCGTACGGTCAGCCAGCAGCTGCGAGATCTCCGGGTCGGACAAACCGAGCCGGGACATACCAGTGTCGAACTGAAGGATAGCCGGTAGCGTACGGCCTGTGCTCGCCGCAACGGCCGCCCAATTCGCAACCTGCTCCAACGAATTGAGTACAGGTACGATGCCCTCGCTCGCTGCAATGGCCTCTTCGCCGGGCAGCAGCCCGTTGAGGACGAAGATCCGCGCGTCATCGGCGAGGCAGCCCTTCAGAGAGAGCGCCTCATCGAAATGAGCGACAAAGAACTCGCGGCAACCCGCGCTGTAGAGGACAGGAGCAACGCGCTGGGCGTTGAGGCCATAGGCGTTCGCCTTGACGACGCCAGCGACACGAGCAGGGGCCGCACGTTCGCGCAGAAGAAGATAGTTCCGGCGTAACGCTCCAAGATCGATCGTCAGATAGCCTGACGCGTTCTGACGCTCCGGATATTCGCTGCCTTCGGCCTGCATGAGTTCAACCCACAGTATTTAGGTCGAACGTATCGCAATCATCGAGCAATATTCACGCGATCTAACGCATATCGTTGTGTTGAAGTAGGTCTAAGCGATATATAATTGTGATGAATGCATGAAATATGCGACGGCTTTCGGTGTTATGTTCCGATCAGGGCGTCTGAGGCCAGGGAGCCTCCTCAGGTGGAGAGATTTGCGTGGCAGATCTTGATGCTATCGACCGCCATATCATTCGGCTCCTGAGGCTGAATGCGCGCGCCAGCAACACCAAGCTGGCAGCTCAGGTGGGGCTGTCGCCTTCTGCCTGCCTGCGCCGGATCCAGCAGCTTGAGCAATCAGGCGTGCTGCGGGGGTACACCGCGCTTGTCGGTTCCGCGAGCGACGCGCCACTCATATCCGTGATCGTCAACATCACGCTGGAACGGCAAACCGGGACTTACCTCGAACGCTTCGAGCGTGAAGTCCGCAAGCATCCCGAGATTCAGCAATGCTATCTGATGACCGGCGGTGCCGACTATTTCATCCGCGTTGAGGTCGAAAGCCACGCCGATTTCGAGCGCATCCATAGGGATGTGTTGTCGACGCTGCCGGGCGTGCTGCGGATACACTCGAGCTTTACGATCCGTGATGTCCTCATGGTGCGCTCTGCCGGTAAGGGTTGAACTCTTCCGGAGGGATCACGCCGTCGGAGGTGGCAGCTTAGGCGTCTCGGGCTCCTCGCCGGAAGATCCGATCTCCGACCAGATCAGCCCTTTGTAGTTGAACCCATCTTCGAGCGTCGGCTTGATGATCTTGAAGTAGGGCGACAGGTCGAAGTCGGCCGGCGCATACAGACTGTGATGACGGATGTGCAGGATTTCCCTGCGCCTCTGCCGCGCGAGGCCGTTCGTCTGTGATTTGATCCGCTCGACGCGTGGCAGGATCGGATAACGGACACGCCCAAATGCTTCCGCGATCAGCGTCGAACAGATCGCGCGAGTCGGTTCGCCCGAGCCAAGCGCGATCATGCGCCGCCGCCACCGCGCCGGAACAGGGGGGGTCGGCAAAAAGTAACGGACGAGATCGACGATGTTGCGCATGTCGTACTTGGTCCCGATGCGTGACATCATGAACTCTATGACTTCGTCGCGGTCGTCCTGCGTGAGACCGACCGGCCGACAGATGCGCGTGTGATACTGCTCGTATTTCGACAGCGGGACGGCAACGCAGCCCTCTCCGACATCGACCTCGATCAGCATGTGCGGGTCCATCTGCGACGTCTTGGGGTCGAGGGCGTCACCGATGTAGAGGGCGGCGTGAGACCAGGTCGACTGCGTCAGATATTTGATGGCGGCTGAAAACTTGCTGCCGCCTGCCACCAGAATAACATCGCCGGGACGCAGCGCACGCCTGAGCATGGCCGGTTCCGTCGGAACGGTTGGACCTTCGGCCGGCTGCTCTCGCTGCAGCGATCGCGTGAGGCGATGACCGATCCAATCGAGCGATGAGTTGAAGAAGGACACAGGCTTGCGGTCTGAAATTTGATCCTGGAAACAGATTGGCAGATTCGTGCGGCACGATTTAGCAGCCAAGCGCGCGG
>JAEYYQ010000561.1 GCA_023428365.1 Pseudomonadota bacterium
ACTGCATGGCGCGAGGTTGTTCTTCACCGAGCGCTCGATGTGGACGAGTTGTGAGTAACAGTATGCTGTTGATGGCCGGACGCGTTGACCGTTCGCAGAATCAGCTAATTTGCCCCGCTATGCGGGAGAGCGAAGCGCAGCCGGCATCGATTGCCGCTGGCAATCCGCTGATGCCAGGGAAAAGCGGCGGGGGGCTGATAGCTCTCGGCGCAGTCGTGCTTGCAGGCTGTCTGGCGGTTCTTGCCGTATTGTCGTTCGATACTACCGAGCCGCTGATGCTGACGCTGATGGCCTTTCTGGCCACCCTTGGCGTCTTCTTCCTATTCGGCCTTGCCGCGGGACATATTCGCATCGCCGAGCGCAAGACTGATGGCGAGGTGGTCGCGGCTCTGGCCAAGGGCTTCAGCGATGGTCTGTGCGTGACAACGCTGGAAGGTCGCCGCCTCTACGCCAACCCGGCCTTCGATACGCTGGTTGCGCCCGCTAAATTCTCGCATGTCAGCGCTTTGGAGACTTTGTTCGCCGGAGAACCGCAGGCCTCGGAGGCTCTGTTCAGGCTGGCGCGTGCCGCAGGCCGCAATGAGAGCCGGACCGAGGAGGTTAGGCTGCGGACCGTCGTCGCCGGCCAGCGCCATTCACGCTGGTTCCGCCTGGGTGTGACACCAGTCAACACGCCGCTCGGTCTCGATGAGAGCGGACCTGTGGTCTTGTGGCGGATCACCGACATCACCGATGAGCGGCGGCGCGAAGTGGAAACGCTGCGTTCGCTAGAAGCCACGCTCGGTCATTACGAAGCCATGCCGATCGGTCTGATGGTGACTGATGAGAACGCCGGCATCGAGTATATCAACGACGCGCTTGCGCAGTGGCTGGGTCTGAGCGCCGGCGCCTTGGTGCGCGGTCTCAAGCTGACCGACATCGTTTCCGGTGACGGTGCGGTGCTGCTGCGGGCGATGGCTCGCGACGCCAGCGAGACGGCACAGCGCATTGATCTCGATCTTGTCCGCGAGGATGGACGCACCTGGCCGGCCAGCTTGATCGTCGTGCCGCGGGCCCAATCGGGCAAAGCCGAGGGCTTCTCGGCGGTGATCATCGAGCGTGTCGCCGAAGAGGAGACGCCCAGCAACACGCGGCCCGCCGAAGTTCGCTTTACGCGCTTCTTCCAGTCGGCGCCGTTCGGCATCGCCACCGTGAATGCGGAAGGCAAGATCGCGAGCTCTAATGCGGCGTTCGCTCGCCTGCTGCACGACGGCAAGATCAGTCAGTCGGAAACGGCGATCGATGTGCTGACACGTGGCGTCGATGCGGACAAACGTGCCGCCGTGGAAGCCGCCTTGCGTGAAGCGCTGTCCGGCAAAGCCAATATCCAGCCGGTGGAGATTACCGTCGGTGAGGCTCATGAATTCACGCGACGGGTGTTCTTCAGCACGGCTTCGCGCGGATCAGGCGCAGAGTCCGCGGTGCTCTATGTCATCGACGCGACGGAGTTGAAGGCGCTCGAGCTGAAATTCGCCCAAAGCCAGAAGATGGAGGCTGTCGGACAGCTGGCTGGCGGTATCGCGCACGATTTCAATAACGTGCTGACGGCCATCATCGGTTTCTCGGATCTTCTGCTCCAGACACACCGGCCGAGCGATCCGCCATATCGCAACATCATCAATATCAAGTCGAGCGCGGAGCGTGCCGCTGAACTCGTCAGCCAGTTGCTCGCCTTCTCACGTCGGCAGACGTTACAGCCCGAAGTTCTGCAGCTGAGCGAGACGCTGACCGATACGTCGATGATGCTCAACAGGACCTTGGGCGAGAAGGTCGAGCTGAGGATCCTGCCCGGCCGTGATCTCTGGTTCGTCAAGGCCGACCGCAGCCGGCTTGAATCGGTCATCGTCAACCTGTCGGTCAACGCACGCGATGCGATGCCGGAAGGTGGCCAGCTCACGATCCGGACCCGCAACGTTTCGGAACGCGAAAGTCAGAAGCTCGACAACATCGGTGTGCCGGTCGGCGAATACGTGATGATCGAGGTCGAGGATACGGGGCATGGTATGCCCCAGGAGGTCCAGGAGAAGATCTTCGAGCCGTTCTTCACCACCAAGAGCGTCGGGAAGGGCACCGGCCTGGGACTTGCGCAGGTCTACGGCATCGTCAAGCAGACCGGCGGTTTCATCTTCGTCGACAGCACGATCGGCAAGGGCACGACGTTCCGCATTTATCTGCCGCGGCATGAGGTCGACGTCGAGGTCGTGGCCGAGGCTGCCAAAGTGAAGGCCGCCAAGAAGGAGCGCCA
This sequence comes from Pseudomonadota bacterium, assembly GCA_023428365.1. Classification (GTDB taxonomy): domain Bacteria; phylum Pseudomonadota; class Alphaproteobacteria; order Rhizobiales; family Hyphomicrobiaceae; genus ZC4RG25. The sequence goes on from JAEYYQ010000561.1 coordinate 2,285, forward strand.
TCGCGATCTGACCGGCGCCGGCCGGGTCTTGCTGGTGGAAGACGAAGATGCGGTGCGCAGCTTTGCTATCGAGGCGCTGAAACGTCAGGGCTATGAGGTGCTGGAGGCTACGACGGGTGCCGAGGCGCTGGAGGTCATGGACGAGACCGATCAGCCGGTCGATCTCGTAATCAGCGATGTGATCATGCCGGAGATGGACGGGCCGAGCATGTACAAGGTCATGCGCGAAACCAATCCAGACCTGAAGATCATCTTCATGTCCGGCTATCCCGACGACGCCTTCAAGAATTCGCTCGATCCGGACGCTAAGTTCGCCTTTTTGCAGAAACCATTCTCGCTGGCCCAGCTTGCTGCGAAGGTCAAGGAAGAGCTGGCTCAATAGCCGGCTGGCCCGAATGGGCGATTCGCAGGACTTGGCGGCGCCTGTGGCCGCCAAGCCTCGAAGCAAATCCACCGAGAACAAATAAAGAATATAAACCTGCTTTTCATTGTGGATCAATTTGTTGACGCAATCTGGACAAATCGGAACAAAAAGAGTACAAGAGCGGTTAATTGCTGATCTGCAACTCCTGCCCTAGGGTGAGCCCACATGCAAACGCCGCACCTCCGTGTCGTCGAGGGAGATACAATGGACAAGCAGAAGGCGCTCGATGCCGCGCTCTCGCAAATTGAGAAGCTGCACGGCAAGGGCTCGATCATGCGGCTTGGGGCCAACGATCGCTCGATCGATGTGGAGGCCATTCCGACGGGCTCGCTAGGGCTCGATATTGCGCTGGGTATCGGCGGTTTGCCGCGTGGGCGCATCATCGAAATCTACGGCCCGGAATCGTCGGGTAAGACGACGCTCGCTCTGCATGTGATTGCGGAATCGCAGAAGAAGGGCGGCATCTGTGGTTTCGTCGATGCCGAGCATGCGCTCGATCCGGTTTACGCCAAGAAACTGGGCGTGAAGGTCGAGGATCTGCTGATTTCCCAGCCGGACGACGGTGAGCAGGCTCTCGAGATTGCCGATACGCTGGTCCGTTCTGGCGCCATCGATGTGCTGGTGGTGGACTCAGTGGCCGCGTTGACGCCGAAAGCCGAACTCGAAGGCGAAATGGGCGACATGCAACCCGGCATGCAGGCCCGCCTGATGAGCAAGGCGCTACGCAAGCTGACGGCCTCGATCTCCAAGTCGAAGTGCATGGTGATCTTCATCAACCAGATCCGCATGAAGATCGGCATCATGTTCGGCAATCCGGAAACGACGACCGGCGGCAACGCGCTGAAGTTTTATTCGTCCGTGCGTCTCGACATCCGCCGCATCGGTCAGATCAAGGAGCGCGACGAGGTTGTCGGCAACCAGACGCGCGTGAAGGTGGTGAAGAACAAGGTTGCGCCGCCGTTCAAGCAAGTCGAATTCGACATCATGTACGGGGAAGGCATCTCGCGAACGGGTGAGATCGTGGATCTCGGCGTGAAGGCTGGCATCGTCGAGAAGTCTGGCGCGTGGTTCTCCTTCGACGGCCAGCGTATCGGGCAGGGGCGCGAGAACACCAAGAATTTCCTCAAAGAGAATCCGCAGATCGCGGCGACCATCGAGAAGACTGTCCGCCAGAATGCTGGGCTGATCGTTGATGCGATGCTGGCCGAGCCGGAAGGTGATGAAGCCGCCGAGGCGACCGAAGGCCCCGATCTCGAAGGCGATGACACCCCGGCGGCGGGCAAGGGGCGTGGCCGACGCTGATTAGCGCCGGCATGCGCTGACGAGAACTCGCCGAAATGCGACATGGATGAGCTTTGGCTCTGGCGGATGCGGGGGTATAAGGCGTCGTGTTCATGGACGCTCATATCTATCTCGGCGTGGCGCTGGCCGGGCTCGTCAGCTTCCTAAGTCCGTGCGTGCTGCCCGTGGTTCCTCCGTATCTGGGGTATCTCGGCGGCACGACTGTCGGCTTGGCGGCCGAAGCGGACGAACGGCTGGAGCCACACTTGAGGCGGCGCATCGTGCTTGGCGCGGTGCTCTTCGTCTTAGGATTTACTACGGTGTTCGTCGGGTTGGGCGCCGGTGCGTCGGTGTTCGGACAGTTCATTCAATCCTACCGGCATGAACTGTCTATCGTCGCTGGTGTCATCATCCTTCTGTTCGGGCTGCATTTCCTCGGCGTTCTGCCGATCTCCTTGTTTTACAGGGAGAAGCGTTACCATCACGAGACGGAAGGGGTGGGACTTCTCGGCGCCTATGTGATCGGCCTCGCTTTCGCTTTCGGTTGGACGCCCTGCATTGGGCCGATCCTGGCAACGGTGCTCGCGCTTGCTGCCCATGAGGCAAGTCTTGGGGCCGGCGTCAGTCTGCTGTTCGTCTACTCCCTAGGGTTGGGGATACCCTTCATTTTGGCCGCCGTGGCGATCGGGCCGTTCCTGTCGTTCTTCAAGCGCTTTCGTCGTCACCTCGGTGTCGTTGAAAAGGTCATGGGCGTCATTCTGATCATCACCGGCATCATGTTTCTGACCGGCTCGATGAATTGGCTTGGCCAATGGATGATCGAGACGTTCCCCAAC
>JAEYYQ010000584.1 GCA_023428365.1 Pseudomonadota bacterium
CGCGGGCCGCATCGCGGCGGTCGTGCGGACTGCCTTCACCGCAGATCCGCACCAGTTCCGCGTCCGAAACCTGCAGGCGGCGATCCATATGAGAGGCATGCGGCGCAACGCCAGCCAGAAACAAGCCGGTCTTCTCCAGGCTCCCACGCAGAGCATCACGTTCAGCAAGGAGCACCTGCCCGGCGGCGACCGCGACACCCGCCAGTCCAGCAGCCGCAGCAGCCTCAATGGTCCGTGGACCAATGGTCGGCAGATCGACGCGCAGCTCCTGGCCGGGTTTGGGCGCTTTGACCAGCACGCCGCCAACACCGCCTTTGCCCTGGCTGCGCAAGTGCGCGAGCCGCACCAGCATGGCATCCGTCCCCTCAGCCGCCTCGATGGCAACCGGCCGGCCATCGGCAATCACGACAGCCTGCCCGACATCGGCACCGGCCAGTCCGGAGATCAGCGCAAATCCCGTTTCGAGATCACGGCGGTTCTGCTCATCCGGTATCGCGGGGCCGACGACGTCAGGCCCCATCAGCAGTGACCGCGCGACGTCCTGAGCACCGATGACGCGAAAACCCTGGCCTTCGAAGAACCGCACCACGCGCCGCAAGACGCTGTCGTCACCGCCGCGCATCAGCCCAAGAATGGCTGGGAGATTTAGAAAGAACCCGATATCGAGCCGCACCGCTTTCAAATCGGGGCGCGTTACTCCACCGAGAATCACGATGTCACGGCAATCCGCAGCACGGAACGCACGCAGCATGGCGCCGACCCGACCAATATTCACCCAGGTGTGCGGATGCCGCGCGATTTCGGGACCAGCACTACCTTCAAGGCCAACGATATGGACAGCGCGCCCGCGCGCTTTCACTTCGTCGGCCAGCTCCAGCGGCAGGTGGCCATTGCCGGCAAGAATACCGAGCGGCCCGCTGCCGGAAACCAAGGCCTCACCCCTCCGCATCGCGCGGCGTGCACAGCGCGCGTTTTCCGCCGGCCCGGATAAAGGCGACGATCTCCTGCACGATCGGATGATCGGCGAACTCGGCGGCCACGTCGTCGAGCCTCTCCTTGAGAGTGCCTTCCGCCGCGAACAGCAGGCGATACGCCCGACGCAGATCGTGAATGTTCTCGCGCGTAAACCCGCGCCGCTGCAGCCCGACGATGTTCAGGCCCGACAGATGCGCGCGATTGCCGATCGCCATACCGTACGGGATGAGATCGTTCTCCAGACCCGACATGCCGCCGATGAAAGCGTGCGCACCAACGCGGGCGAACTGAATGACCGCCGCGCCACCGCCAAGAATGGCGAAGTCGCCGACGTTGCAATGCCCGGCCAGCATGACGTTGTTTGAGAAGATGACACCATTACCCACGGTGCAATCATGGCCGACATGCGAGTTGGCCAGGAAGGCGCACTTATCGCCAACCACGGTCTTCAAGCCGCCTCCCGCCGTACCCGGGTTCATAGTGACGCCTTCGCGGATCAGGCAGTCGGCACCAATGGCAAGCGTGGACGGCTCACCATTGTACTTCAAGTCCTGCGGCTGATGGCCGATGGAGGCGAACGGGAAGATGCGCGTGCGCGGGCCAACGGTCGTGCGACCAGCAACAACGGCATGGCTCACGAGTTCGCATCCCTCGCCGAGCGAAACCTCGGCGCCGACCATGCAGAAGGGGCCGATCTTCACCCCTGCTGCGAGCTTGGCGCCGTCCTCGACGATGGCCGTGGGGTGGATGTGCGTCTCAGCCATTCTGGCTCGCGAATTTCTGCGTCTCTTCGCTATCGACGATCATGGCGCTGATCTCGGCTTCGGCGACAACCGCGCCATCGACCTTCGCCTCACCATAGAACCGCCAGGCGCGGCCGCGGCTGCGCAGCTTGCGGACGTGGTACTTCAGCTGATCGCCCGGAAGAACCGGCTTGCGGAACTTGGCGCGATCGATGCCCATGAAATAGACGAGCGCCGGCTTGTAGCTTTCGCCAAGACTATGAACGCACAGCGCCCCAGCCGTCTGCGCCAAGCCCTCGATGATCAACACGCCCGGCATCACGGGAAACTCGGGAAAGTGTCCTTGGAAGAACGGCTCGTTGATGGTCACGTTCTTCACGCCCACCGCCGTTTCATCACGGTCCATATCGTACATGCGATCGATCAGAAGGAAGGGATAGCGATGCGGCAGCAACTTCATCAGGCGCTGGATATCGGCGGTGGCGAGTTTCGCCTTCTCTTTCACGTCATTCATCGTCCTGGCTCCGTCGCAACGCGCCCGTCGACCGGGCCAACATATACGCTGCAGTCAATCTTCATTCCTCAGTGGGCTCTCGCCCGCTCTTCGTCTTCTCAGCAAGCCGCGTGATCGCATTGATCTCCCTGGCCCACTGCTTGAACGGCCGCGCCGGCGTACCGCCCATGCGCGCACCAGCCGGAACATCATCCTTGGCGTGTGAAGCGCCTGCAATCTGCGCACCGGTGCCGACCCTGATATGGCCGACCGTCCCGGCTTGACCGCCCATCACCACGAAATCACCGAGCTCGGTCGAACCGGAAATTCCGCACTGGCCAACGATCACGCAGTGCCGGCCCATGACGACGTTGTGCCCGATCTGGACAAGATTATCAATTTTCGTGCCCTCGCCGATGATCGTATCCTTAAGAGCCCCCCGGTCGATGGCTGTGTTGGCGCCGATCTCCACGTCGTCCTGGATGATAACGCGGCCGATCTGAGGCACTTTGAGGTGGCCTTGTGGGCCCATCGCAAAGCCGAAACCGTCCTGACCGATCCGAACGCCAGCATGCAGTATCACACGATCGCCAACCAGAGCGTGCGTCACGCTAGCCAGCGGGCCGACGAAACAGCCGCGACCAATGGCGCAGCGATAGCCAATCACGGCCCCGGCGGCAATCCGGGTGCCGCGCCCGATCACAGCTTCCGGACCGATCACGGCACCGGGCTCGACGATCACCCCCTCTTCCAGACGCGCTGACGGATCAACCGCTTGAGTGCTCGATGCCGCAACCCTCGGCTGCATCGCGTCGGGATAGAAAAGTTGCAGCGCCAGCGCAAAACCGCGATAGGGCGCCTTGGTCAGAATGGCGTCGGTGCCAGCCGGAATCCGAGCTGCAAACTGCGGCACGACCAGGCAAGCGCCCGCCTTGGTCGTCGCCAGTTGCTCCAAGTACTTGCGATTGTCGATGAACGAGATGTGGTCCGGTCCGGCGTCGGCTAGACCGCGCACGTCCGTGACAAGCCGACTGCCCTCAACGCCGGGGGCGAGTTCTCCGCCCACGACCCGCGCCACCTCGGCCAGCGGAAACGGGCCGACACGCTCGAAGAATCCAGGATGTTCCATGGCCGTGAATCTCGCAGGGATTGGGCCTCAGTCAACCGCTGCCCCCATAGAGTCGCATGTGCCCTGGGGTTACGCACGACAAATTCGTCGGAGTTGCGACCGGTTCAGCAGCGCCCCATCGAGCCTAGCGCCAGGAAGCGTGCCCGAAAAGCAAACATCCCCGGACGAGCCGGGGATGGGAGTGTTTCTGAGATCAGAACTTGGTGGAAGCGCCGAACCGGATCGCCTGCGTCTTGTCGTAGTCCTCTTTCGTCAGAGCGTACGCGTAGTCGAGGCGTAGCGGTCCGAGCGGTGAGTTCCAGAGCAGACCCACACCGACGGAGGAGCGGATGGCAGAAGAGTCTGCAAGACAAATCTCCGAAATATTGCCGGGAGCGCAGGTTGATGGATCGTTCAACCGCTTAGCTTCAGCACCAGCGCCCCACAGCGAGCCGACATCGGCAAACACGGCACCAGACATACCAAGCTCATCAGGAATGAGCGGGAGAGGGAAGCGAACCTCAGCAGTTGCCGCCCAGAATGTCTGTCCACCAAGCGCGTCATCGGTATTCAAGTCGCGCGGGCCGTAACCTGCACGCTCGAAGCCACGCACAGTCTCGCCGCCCTTGTAGTAAAGATCCAGCAAGCGGACATCTTCACCGCCCCACCCTGCGATATGCCCACCGATTACGCGGCCAACGAACGTGATCTTCTCTGTGATCGGGTAATAAGCGCGCCCTTCACCTTGCACACGAACATAATTCACATCTCCGCCAAGGCCGGCCACGTCCGTGCCAACTTGGAAGTAAAGACCGCGGTTCGGATTGCTCGGATGATTGCGAGTGTCATAGATGACAGACGAACCAACCGACGATGTCCAGTAGCTGCCCTCAGCCTCCCGGATAGCGCGCGATGCATCGCTCGAAACATCGTAGATCTGATCGTGCGCGAGGGTATAGTTCGTGCTCATCCAGAGGTTTTCGGCGATCGGGAACCCGGCGCGCAAGCTGCCACCCGATTTCCGGCTCCGGAACGAGGACTCGCTCCGTTGGTCGACTTCCTTGTGGAAGAGGTCGAAGCCAGCGGCGATGTTATACCCCATGAAGCGCGGCTCGGTGAAGCTCAGGTCAACCTGGAAGCGCTCCAGAGATCCACCAACCTTCAGTCGCAGGAACTGACCGTTACCCAGCAGGTTGCGCTCTGTAATGCTGACGTCACCGATGATGCCTTCACTGGTCGAGTAACCGGCACCGAAGGAGAGTTCGCCCGTGGGCTGCTCAGTGACTTCAACATCGAGGATGACACGATCAGGCGCACTACCTGGACGACGCTTGACGTCAGCAGCCTTGAAGAAGCCGAGGTTCTGCAACCGCTTCTTCGCACGGTCGACCAGCATCGGGTTGTAGGCGTCACCTTCAACAAGACGGAACTCGCGACGAATGACAAAGTCCTTCGTACGCATGTTGCCAGCGATATTGATGCGCTCGATGTAAACCCGCGGACCTTCATCGATCACGTAGGCAAGATCAATTGCCCGCGCAGCTGGATTGCGATCAGCGCGAGGACGGACGCGCGCAAAGGCGTATCCCTGCTCAGAGACAGCAAGCGTCAGCTTCTCGGTCGTCTTGTCGATATCGGCAGCGTTAAACGTCTGACCGGGCTGCGTGAGCATTTCGGAATTCAGAGCTTCCGGAACCAGCCCAGGCAGGCTGCTCTCGACCCGCACGTTGCCGAAATTGTAGAGCTCACCCTCTTCGATCACGTAGGTGATGAAGAAGCCCGAACCGTCGCGATCCAGCTCCGCGTTACCCGCGATCACGGACACGTCGGCGTAGCCGTTCTTCAGATAATACTGACGCAGCAGCTCGCGATCGAGGTTCACACGATCCGGATCGTAAATGTTCGTTCCCTTCAGGAAGTCGAACCAGCCCGACTGAGTCGTGGTGATGATGTCGCGAAGCTGTGAATCGGAGAATGCGCGATTGCCAACGAAGTTGATGCCCTTGACCTTCGTCGCACCACCCTCGCTGATCTCGAAGACGACGTTGACGCGGTTTTGCTCCAGCTCGATGAGCTGCGGCTCGACAGTCGCCGCGAACCGGCCCTGCCTGCGATAGACATCGAGAATGCGCTGCACATCCGCCATGGCGCGAGCACGCGTATAGACGGACCGGGGCTTGAGCTGCACTTCGCTCTCAAGCGTCGCCTTGTCGACCTCACTGTTGCCCTCGAAGGCAACCTGATTGACGACAGGATTCTCCACGATGCGCACGACGACAACGCCGCCGCTGCTCGGCTGAATCTCGACATCCGCGAACAGACCCGTCTGGAACAAGGCACGCAACGAGGCGTTGCCCTTACCAGAGTCGTAATTGTCGCCGACATTGAATTGAAGATACGAGCGAACCGTCTCAGGCTCCACGCGCCGATTACCTTCGACACGGATTTCCCGCACCGTTTGCGCA
>JAEYYQ010000590.1 GCA_023428365.1 Pseudomonadota bacterium
AAGGAAAGCCGCGAGGCCCTGGTTTCGACCATGTTCCATACCGAAGGTCAGGCCTAAGTCCGCAATTTCGAGGATTGCCTCGGCGAATAGGGCGGGTTACGTCTCGGCTATGACACTCTCACTGAACGGTTCATTGTTGCTCGCCGGTGCCGGCAAGATGGGTGGGGCCATGCTCGCGGGCTGGCTCGACCGGGGGCTCGCGCCTCAGCAGATCATCGTTCAGGATCCGGGGCCGCCTCCCGAAGTGGCTGCCCTGATATCTCGCCATGGGATCAAGGTGAGCAGCGGGGCTGAGCCGCTGACAAAGCCGCCAGCCGTGATCCTTGTCGCGGTCAAGCCGCAGGTCATGGATCAGGTGTTCCCGCCGCTGGCTAAGCTGGCGGGGCCCGAAACGCTCGTTCTGTCTGTCGCTGCCGGCAAAACCATCGCGAGTTTCGAGCGGCATCTGCCTCAGGGCAGCGCTGTCATTCGCACCATTCCCAACACCCCGGCGGCCATCGGCCGTGGCATCACGGTGTGCTGCGCCAATGCCAATGTGACCTCCGGTCAGCGCGAGACCTGCCAGTCGCTGCTGTCGGCAATCGGTGAGGTGGGCTGGGTCGAGGACGAAGTGCTGATCGATGCGGCGACTGCCGTGTCGGGTTCAGGCCCTGCCTATGTGTTTCTGCTGGCTGAATGCCTGGCCGAGGCCGGCCGCGCTGTCGGTCTAGACGCAGACCTCGCCAAACGCCTTGCTAATGCAACGGTGTCGGGCGCCGGTGAATTGCTCCGCCAGTCCGGATTGGAAGCCGCAACGCTTCGCCAGAATGTGACCTCCCCGAACGGCACGACGGCTGCCGCACTCGCGGTCCTGATGGCGAACGACGGTTTGCAGCCTCTCATGACGAAGGCGATCCAGGCGGCAGAGAAACGCAGCCGCGAACTCAGCGCCTGACGGACACCTTTACCCGCTTCAAATCCGGCCGTCGCATTCCCATGTCTTCGTCAACGGAGGCAGCCCATGTTCGATGAGACGACTTTGCGCGGACGGATTATCGCCGCAACCATGAAGCTGGCGGCGGAGCGTCCCTGGCGGGATGTGACGCTGCTCGATGTTGCCGAAGCTACGGGCGTCACGCTTGTCGATATCAAGCACGAGTTCGCAAGCAAGGCCGATATCCTGGCTGCATTCACCCGTACCGTCGATGACGAGGTGCTGCGGCGCGCTCCCAAGCGCGACACGTCGATTGGCGCGCGGGATGCCATCTTCGAAATCGTGATGAGCCGTTTCGATGTGCTCGCGCCGTACAAGGAGGCGATACGGTCGATTGCGAAAAGTCCTCCGGCCCTCGATCCCGGCTTTGCATTCACGGCGTTGGCCTCACAGCATTGGATGCTGCAGGCCGCGGGCATCGATACGAGTGGCGTCGGCGGCAAGGCCAAGGTCAGCGGTTTGGCAGCTGTCTACGGCTCGGTTCTGCGGACTTGGCTGAATGACGATGATCCAGGGCTCGCCAGAACAATGGCGGCGCTCGACAGACGGTTGCGGCGTGGCGAACGGACATTGTCGAATCTTCACGATTTTGGTTCAGGCGTGAACCGGGTCGCCGGCGCGGTCTCGTCGTTCGTGTCGTCGTTCGCGAACCGGCGCGGGCGGAGCGGACAGCGCAGCGAAGAGCCGACACCGCCGCGGCCGGAGGAATATCCGGGTACCCAAGTTTGACAAAGCGCGCTAGGTGCGGGCATGGGTAGAGCGATCCAAAATTAGGGGCGCTTTACCGTGCAAGAGACAGCTCAGCCGTCGCCAGCCATCACATATGACGACTTCACGAAGGTCGACATTCGCGTCGGCACCATTGTTGAGGCCGAGCCCTATCCCGAGGCGCGCAAGCCTGCGATCAAGCTGAAGATCGATTTCGGCCCCGAGATCGGCATCAAGAAGAGTTCGGCACAGCTCACGGTTTACTACGAGCCCGCTGCGCTGGTCGGGCAGCAGGTGGCTGCGGTGGTGAACTTTCCGCCGCGCCAGATCGGCAAGTTTATTTCCGAGGTGCTGACGCTCGGCTTCCCTGACGCCAACGGTGCGGTGGTTCTGATCGCGCCGGATAAGCCGGTTCCGAACGGCGGCAGGATGTTCTGAACTGCCGACCCGCGCCTGCGCGATGCCCCTTCCGTTATGCCCGCGAAGGCGGGCATCCAGTTGCATCACCGCAATTGAGAGCGGTAGGGAGGGACTCTACCTCCGCGGAAATGACGGATTTGGAGAGTTTTCGCCTCGCTCAGATGCGGCCGGGATGACAAACGGAGATGCCGGTCGTCGGCAGGCGCGCTGAGAAGCTCTACAGCGGCACAGTGATTACCGCGCGCAGGCCGCCCATGGAACTCTCGCCGAGAACCATGCTTCCGCCGTGACTGCGCGCAATGTCGAGTGCGATCGCAAGTCCAAGGCCAGTGTTGCTGTTGTCCTGGTTGCGTGCGTGGTCAAGGCGGTAGAAGGGGCGGAACACGTTCTCCCGCTCCGAGGCGGGGATGCCGGGCCCATTGTCGTCCACTTCGATCCGCAGCCACTCGCGTTCGGTCGCGGCGCGTATGACGATCCGATCGCCGAAGCGCGCCGCATTGCTGAGCAGATTGATCACCGCGCGTTTGAACGCCTGCCGCTTCAGCGGCAAGACGAGTTCGCGGCGGCGTTTGCGCA
>JAEYYQ010000623.1 GCA_023428365.1 Pseudomonadota bacterium
TGCGATTTTGCGTGGATATCTCGGCCAACCCGATCCCCTGTTTGTGAGGTCTCACCTGCAATGATACACCATGGTGGCAATCGCGCGGCGGCGTCGTATTGCCGTTTCCCCATGTTGTTCAGGAAGATGCTGGAATGCAGGTTCTTATCCTCGGTTCAGGCGGTCGCGAGCACGCGTTGGCGTGGGCCATATCGGCGAGCCCACTGCTGACGAAGCTCTATTGCGCGCCCGGTAATGCCGGAATTGCCGAGGTTGCGACCTGCGTGCCGGTCGATATCACTGACCATGACGCTGTGATCCAGTTCGCGCGGGAAAAGGCCATCGATTTCGTTGTCGTGGGGCCTGAAGGTCCGCTGGTGGCGGGTATCGCTGACGATCTGTCCGCAGCAGGGTTCAAGGTGTTCGGCCCATCGAAGGCCGCAGCACAGCTCGAAGGCTCCAAAGGGTTCACCAAGGATCTTTGCCGCGAATTCGATATCCCAACCGCGGCGTACGGACGGTTCACCGATGCTGCGGCAGCAAAAGCCTATGCCGCAGAGCAGACGTTGCCGGTTGTCGTCAAGGCGGATGGTCTGGCGGCGGGCAAGGGCGTCGTCATCGCCGAGACGCGTGCCGCCGTCGATGAGGCAATCGACGCCTGCTTCAACGGCAGTTTCGGCGCCGCCGGTTCCGAGGTGGTGATCGAAGAGTTCATGGAGGGCGAGGAGGCGAGCTTTTTTGCGCTCGTGGACGGGAAGAACATCCTGTCGCTTGGCGCCGCGCAGGATCACAAGCGCGTCTTCGATGGCGATGAGGGCCCGAACACTGGTGGCATGGGCGCATATGCTCCGGCTCCGGTGATGACATCCGCGATGACCGAGCGCGTGATGAGCCAAATTATCGAGCCGACCGTTGCTGGATTGGAAAAGCGCGGTACGCCGTTCAAAGGCATCCTGTTTGCCGGGCTGATGATCACCGACGCGGGGCCGCAGTTGATCGAATACAACGTGCGTTTCGGTGATCCCGAGTGTCAGGTGCTGATGATGCGCCTCAAGTCGGATTTGCTGGCCGCACTTCTGGCGACGGCCGATGGCGTACTCGGCAGCTTCGATCTGCGCTGGTACGACGATGCCGCGCTTGCCGTTGTGATGGCGGCGGAAGGTTATCCAGGCACACCCAAGAAAGGCACAGAGATCCGCGGTTTGAAATCCGCTGCAGAGATTCCAGGTGTCGAAATCTTCCATGCCGGAACGCGCCGCGATGGCGACAGAATTCTCGCTGATGGTGGCCGCGTGCTCAACGTCGCCGCGCGCGGAAAGACCGTCGCCGAGGCACGGCAGCGAGCCTACGATGCGATCTCCCGGATTGATTGGCCAGAAGGTTTTTGCCGCACGGATATCGGCTGGCGTGCGATCACTCGGGAAAAGTAACGCGGCTAAAGTTCAGCCCGCGGGTGAAAGCCGACCAACTGCCGCGTTGATGGGGTAGCGATCTTCGCTTGTGATATCCTGATGTCGCATAACGCACGGGGCACTTCGCCCACACACCACGAGAAGCCGACGGTTGCGCTCGCCCTCGGTGGCGGCGGCGCGCGAGGTATTGCCCACATCCTCATGCTCGAAGTGTTCGACGAGCTGGGTATCCGGCCGACTGTGATTGCCGGTACGTCGATTGGCGCGTTATTCGGCGCCGCGTACGCCTCGGGTATGACCGCGAAGCAAATCCGCGCCTACACTGAGGAAACGCTGGAGAGGCGGTTCGACCTCATGCGTCAGGTGTTTGCCGCGCGGTCGGAGCCGGTGCAGATGCTGTTGCGCGTCCTGCCGATCCGCACGTCATTGATCAGTTCGTCGGCCCTGCTGGACATTGTTTTTCCCGGTCACGTCGCCAAGACCTTCGCGGACCTGAAAATTCCGCTGAAAGTGGTCGCCACTGACCTGAACTCGCATGATGCCGTCGTGTTCTCGGAGGGCGCGCTGCGCTCCGCCGTCGCGGCGAGCATTGCGATACCGGTTCTGTTTTCGCCGGTGCCGTGGGAGGGACGGTTGCTTGTCGATGGTGGGCTCGTGAACCCATTGCCATTCGATTTGATCGAGGGCGCGGCTGACATCACCGTCGCCGTCGATGTCACCTGCGGTGCGGCTCAGGGAGACCTTGGCGCGCGGCCCACGGCGGTTGAGGTGATGGTCGAGTCGTTCCAGATCCTCCAGAAAAGCATGACCCGCGAGCGCTTGCGCTATCGGCAACCGGACATCCTTATCGATGCGGCGGTCAATCAATTTGGCGCGCTGGAATTTTATCGCCCGGACGAGATCATGGAGGCGGCGAAGCCCGCCAAGGAGAAGCTGAAGACCGAGCTTCTGCACGCATTGAGCATGACGCCGACGGGTCGGGCTCTGGTTTCGCAGCCTTCACAGCCACCTTTGTCGGCTCCCGCCTCTCGCAAGAAGCGCTAGGGCGCCTCAATCGGCCCGCTTCGTCGCGAAGAAGGTCTTCAAAACGTTGGAGCAATCCGTCTCCATGATACCCCCATACACCTCCGGCATATGATGGCAGGTCGGTTGCGAGAAGATGCGCGGACCTGACTCCACGCCGCCGCCCTTGGGATCGGTTGCCCCATAGTAAAGCCTGCGAATCCGTGCGAACGAAATTGCTGCGGCGCACATCGGGCAGGGTTCCAGCGTCACATAAAGCGCGTAATCGACAAGCCGCTCCGAGCCAATCGCTTGGCACGCTTCCCGAATGGCCAGGATTTCAGCGTGAGCGGTTGGGTCTGACAGCTCGCGCGTCCGATTTCCGGCGCGTGCTGCGATGCGCCCGTCAGGCGCGACTACCACAGCGCCGATCGGCACTTCGCCCCGGGTTTCGGCAAGGCGCGCCTCCTCCAGCGCAAACGCCATGTGGCTTCCTGGACTGTGCGATGTCATAAAGGGCCCGAATCTGGAACAACCTCAGCCATCCACTGTCATGCGCAAACCCCAAGCGGGTCAACCACCACGCCGCGACTCCCGCGCGAGCGACAACGAAGCCGGCTCCGGCAAGCAGTCGATGCGGATTGCCAAGGCGATGGCGCGTGCGGGCCTGTGCTCGCGCCGGGATGCCGAACGCTGGATCGCGGAAGGGCGTGTCACCGTCAACGGCAAGATGCTGACGAGCCCGGCGCTCGACGTGACCGAGAAGGACAAGGTCGTCGTCGACGGCAAACCGCTGCCGAGCATCGAGCCGGTCCGGTTGTGGCGCTACTACAAGCCGAAAGGCATCGTGACGACCCATCGGGATCCGGAAGGCCGCCCGACGGTCTTCGAGAAGATGCCGGAGGACATGCCGCGCGTGATCTCCATCGGGCGGCTCGATTTCAATACCGAAGGCCTACTGCTGCTGACCACTGACGGCGCGCTGGCACGCTACATGGAGCTTCCGTCCACGGGCTGGTTGCGCCGCTACCGGGTGCGCGCGTACGGCACGGTGACCCAAGCGGACCTCGACGGCCTCAAGAATGGCGTCGAGGTCGAAGGCGTGCGCTACGGGCCGATCGAGGCGACGCTCGATCGCGTGCAGGGCGGCAACGTCTGGCTGACGCTCGGCTTGCGCGAAGGCAAGAACCGCGAGGTCCGCAAGGTTTTGTCGCGCTTCAACCTGGATGTGAACCGCCTGATCCGGATGTCCTATGGGCCGTTCCAGTTGCTCGATATGCAACCCGGTCAGGTCGAGCCAGTCCGTCGCCGTGTTCTCGTCGATCAGCTTGGGCCGAGATTGGCGCGTGAGTTCGGTTTGATGGATGTGAGTGACGAGGAGAAGGAAACGCGCGCCAATCGCAAGAGCGAACGCCCGCGCTCCCGCCCCGCCAATACCGCTCAGCCGTCGCGTGAACCGTCCGAACCGCGGCGTTCTAAACCGTTTTCAAAGGCGCGACGCCGTCCATGAGAATCGTCGGTGGTCAGTTTCGCGGGCGGCCATTGGCCACGCCGCAGGATGGACGGGTGCGCCCGACTTCGGATCGCGTGCGCGAGGCCGTGTTCAATATTTTGGCGCACGGCGTTTCAGATTTCAGCCTGCAAGGCGCCAAAGTGATGGATCTGTTCGCCGGCACGGGCGCGCTGGGTCTGGAAGCCGTGTCGCGAGGGGCGTCGTATTGCCTGTTCGTGGAGCAGGACGCCGATGCACGGGGGCTGATCCGCCGCAATGTCGAGGCTTTCGGTTTGTCCGGCGTGACGCGGATCTTCCGTCGTGATGCCACAGACCTGGGGCCTGCGAGTAGTCGTGATGCTTTCAATCTCGTGTTCGCCGATCCGCCCTACGGACGTGGTCTTGGCGAGAAGGCGCTGACGGCAGCCGCCGAAGGCGGGTGGCTCGCATCGAATGCTATTGCTGTTCTGGAGGAAGCCGCCAGCAGCACCGTCGCAATGCCGTCAGGCTTTGATGAACTCGATCGGCGTACCTGGGGCGATACGCAGGTCGTCTTCGCGCGATTTGGTGGAGCGGTCGATCGTGAAAACTGAGTCGGCCATACCACCTACCCCCTCTGACCGTCAGCTGACGGGTTGGATCGAAGCCGGCTTCTATGTGATTGCCGTTGCGCTCGTCAGCATCGTTTATGCCATGGCGATCGCCGCCGGTGCGCATGTGATCGTGTTCATTGTCTATTCGTTATTGGTCTCGGCGACCGGCATGCTGATCGCCACCGGGCTGGGCAATGAACCTCTGCGCATCATGATGGCCCCGGCGAGCTGGATCATCGGCTTAGCCAATCTGGTGTTGGAAGCCGCCTACTGCCTGATGTTGGTTACGATTTCGCCGGCCGAAGGCAACCTGATCGTCCGGCTTGCCATACCCTTCGCTGTGTTCCTCGGCTGGGCGTTCTTCCGGCGTCAACCGAGGCCCGGCGTTTGGCTGGGAGCGTTGATTGTTTTTATCGGCGTGTGCGGATTGGGTTTCACGCTCAATCTCTCGACGCAGTGGATGGGCATCGTTTACGGCATGATGGCTGCTGCAGCGATTTCGATCCGCGGCTTTGCTGCGGAGTTTCATGCCTGGAACAGGTCGGCGCGAACCGTCGCGGATAAAATGCGCGTCACCGGCTTGGTGGTCCTGACGAACGCGATCATCTCGATGTCGCTGATCGTTTTCGCCGCGACGCTGGTGGGGAGCGGCGTACTGGTACGCAATGATCTGTTCCCCGCTCCGTCCGACCTGCTGCATTGGCCGACCGTGGTCTACGCGGTGCTGGTGGGAGGCGCGATCTTCACAGCGATGAACTACCTTCAGTTTTCGGCAGTGGTGAAAATCCGCACCGAGAACCTGATTGCGACCAGCGCTTTCATGCCGGTCGCGACGTTGATCGCACAAACTCTTGCGGGCGCAGCTGGTTTGATCGTCGTGGGGCCATTCGACTGGCGTCTGGTGCCTATCATGGCGCTGGCGGTGATAGGCGTTCTAATCCTGATCAAGTCGCAGAAGCCGGGCTGAAAATTCCGATCGACTGGGAAAGTCCGCGCAGGGTGTGACGGCCGAGATCGTCCAGGCTGCAACCAAGCCGCGCGGCGACGGGCTCGGTGATCAGGAGGCTGCGTCCGAGCGTTTTGCTGAGAGCTTCGACGCGGCTTGCAGCATTCACAGCTTGCCCAATAACGGTGAAGTCCAGCCGCTCGGGGGCGCCGACGTTGCCGAAGAACACGTCGCCCTCATGTAGGGCAATACCGCTTCTCAGGGGCTGCCATCCTGAAATTACCGCCAGCTCATCGGTCGGTCTGGTATTGAGGGCTTCGATATCAGCGAGCGCCTGTTCAGCGGCCGCCAGCGCGGACTTTGCGGCATTGTCGGCGCTGGGGAATGCATCGAGCGGAAACACTGCCAGCAGACCATCACCGATGAACTTCAAGACTTCTCCGCCATGAGCCAGGACCGCTCCAGCCATACGTTCGAAGTAGGCATTCAGCAGGGTGGTCATTTGAGGACCGGAGAGACGATCGGCGAGATCCGTAAACCCGCGCAGGTCCGAGGCCCAGATGATGGCGCGGATCGATTTCCCGGAACCCCGCTGGATCGAACCCGCCAGGACCTCAGTGCCCGCTGCCGTCCCGAGATAGGTGTCGAGCACATTGCCCGCGATGCGCAACATGATGTGTCGGCCGACATGCAGTCCGAACAGCGCGAAAATGCGCCGGATCGCGGCAACCTCAGAGTCGCTGAACCCGTTTGGATGCTTGGTCGCGGCTGTCGCCGCATTGTGATAGGCACCGCTGACGAGCGGCATCAGCATGTAGTCGACGATTCCCTGCTGCGCGAGTTGCGCCATGAGCGGGTAACGGCTGACGGTTTCCGGATCTCCCGTGTTCGCGCGGAATGCCTCGCCGTATTCGATCGTGCGAAAGATCGGGTTCTTCCGATAGCTGTCGCTCTCAAGTGCGGCAGCGGCGACCTGCGTCTCGTCGCACAGACCGTCTGCCCGCTCCCAATTCCAGGCAAAGCCAATCAACTGCGGATGCAGCGTGCCTGCATGCAAACTGGCGCGATCCAGCGGAATTCCCGCTGCGACCAGTCGCCAGACAAGGGCCTCGAACAAGGCCAGCAGATCGTCCTCGCGGATGGCATCGCTCAACAACCACGCTTCAATCTCATCCAGCGTCGTCACCGCGGGAGCCGACGACGCTCCGCGATTGGCGCGCCGTTTCAACGCAACTGCAGTTGGATATTTGCGTGGTGATGGATCGAGGATTGCTGGAGCCATGGTCCGCTCGCAAACAGGTGTCTGAGATGCTCAGAGTAAACCGTTATGGCGCGTCCGCCCAGGAGAGCTGGGCTATTTCCGGCCAAACAGCCGCTCGATATCGCCGAGTGCCAATTCGACGTACGTTGGCCGCCCGTGATTGCATTGCCCGGATAAGGGCGTCGCTTCCATCTCGCGCAGCAACGCGTTCATCTCGGTCGGTGTCAATCGCCGCCCGGCACGCACACTGCCATGGCAAGCCATCGTTGCGCACACAGCTTCTAGCCGTTCCTTGAGCACAAGACGCTGGCCTTCGCGCAGGATATCGGCGGCTAGGTCGCGCACCAATCCCTGCACATCGGTTTGCCCGAGCAACGCTGGTGTTTCGCGCACCGCGACGGTGCCCGAACCGAACGACTCCAGAACCAAACCGAGGTCTGCCAACTCATCGGCGTGTTCGACGAGCGCTTCCGCTTCGGCGTCGCCGACCGTGATGATTTCTGGGATCAGCAGGCCTTGCCGCGCCACACCGCCGTTGGCCAGCATCGCCTTCATGCGTTCGTATACCAGGCGTTCGTGGGCCGCGTGCTGATCCACGATCACCATAGATGTGCGTGTCTGCGCGATGATGTAAGTCTCGTGCAGCTGGCAGCGCGCAGCTCCGAGCGGCCGATCGGCGAGGTCTGTGGTTGCGGTGTCTGCGGGTGCGGATGTGTCGGCGCTAGGCTCGTCCACGGCAGCCAGCGGGGCTTGAATGGCTTCTGCCAGACCGGGCGAAAATCGCATCATTGGTGGTGGTCTTGCGAAACCGCTCGAGGCGTACGACGGTGCAGCGGGACGGCGCGCCAGGAGGTCGACCGCAGCGGTCCCACCCGCGGCAGATGCTCTGAATACGGCTGCTTCGAGAGCCTGTCGCAAGGATGTGATTACCAGTGCACGGGCCGCTCCGGGATCGCGGAACCGCACTTCGGTTTTCGCTGGATGAACGTTCACGTCGACTTCGCGCGGATCGAGGTCGATGAAGATGGCAAGCAGCGGCTGACGACCGCGCGGGATCGTATCTCCGTAAGCTGCGCGCACTGCGCCGACCAGCAGCTTGTCGCGCACCGGCCGTCCGTTGACGAATAGGAACTGCTGCGTCGCATCCGGCCGATGCAGGGTCGGCAATCCGGCAAAACCGGAAACGCGGATGCCCTGACGCTCACCGGTGA
>JAEYYQ010000047.1 GCA_023428365.1 Pseudomonadota bacterium
GTGCGCTGCACCGCTGTGTTGCCCATCTCCGCTCCTGGAGGCTCAAATCGTCCGTTCGGGCGGGACCATAGCGAAGGGCGACGGCTACGACCAGTGGCCTTACGGCGAGAATAACAAGGACCCAGAGCCGCACCGCCGCGGAACACGTTTGCATCCGTGCCGATGACCATGGTAGATGCCTCGCCGGTGAGGCCACGTGGCGGAGTGGTGACGCAGCGGACTGCAAATCCGTGCACGCCGGTTCGATTCCGGCCGTGGCCTCCAATTCTTAGCCCCATTCCTTGACTGGCATATGATCGACGCGGCGGATGTTTCGGTTCGCCCCGCGGCATAGGTCATGTTGTATGGTCGGCGCGAAGACACTCGCCGCCTTGGGGACCAGCATGACGATCGATCAACCTGCTTCGGATGTCGAGGCCCTGCGCCGGGCCTATCTCGATCTCATGCGCGATAGCCTGATCGGGCGGCTGAACCCTGATCTGCCGCTGCCCGCCTGCAAGGTCGACGGCTACCGGGATGATTATCGCGAGAACGGCTGGGACTGGCCGTCCGCCGCCCCGTCCATGATCGGCGCCAAGCGCATGGAGAACGTCCGTAGCGAGTGCGAGCGGGTGATTCAAGCAGGCATCCCAGGTGACTTCATGGAAACCGGCGTCTGGCGCGGCGGCGCCTGCATGATGATGCGGGCCGTGTTGAAGGCCTATGGAATCACTAATCGCCGTGTGATCGCCGCCGATTCGTTTGACGGGCTCCCGCCGCCCTCAGACGACATTGCTCCCGATGCTGGCTCCGACTTCCACACCTATCGGGACTTCGCCGTATCGCTGCCTGACGTGAAATCAGCGTTTGCCCGCTACGACCTGCTCGATGGACAGGTCGTCTTCCTTGAAGGCCTTTTCAAAGACACGTTGCCCGCCGCTCCAGTGGAGACGCTCGCGGTGCTGCGGCTCGACGGCGACATGTATGAGAGTACCCGAGATGGGCTCATGAACCTCTATCACAAGCTCTCGCCCGGCGGCACCCTGATCGCCGACGACTACTTCCTGTTCGAAGCGCACCGACAAGCCGTCGACGAATACCGCGCGGCGCACGGAGTTACCGATCCGATTATTCAGATTGATCATTTCGGCGGCTACTGGATCAAGTCGTAGCGCCACTGCCGTTAAGCCCTACTCGTGCGTCTCGGCGTGGCGGCGGGCTTTCGGGCTCGGGTGCTGCGAGAGACTGTCCACATATGCGATACCCATGGCCGACAGAATGAACGTCACGTGGATGATCGTCTGCCACATGATCCCGGCCTCGGACACCTTCGATCCTGGCATACCAAGGCTCCCAGCCTCGATGAACGTCTTGAGCAGATGGATCGACGAGATGCCGATGATTGCCATGGCAAGCTTGATCTTCAGTACGCTGGCATTGACGTGGTCGAGCCATTCCGGCTGATCCGGGTGCCCCTGCAGCTTCAGCCGTGACACGAACGTCTCGTAACCACCGACGATCACCATGACGAGGAGGTTCGAGATCATCACCACATCGATCAGCGCCAGCACCAGCAGCATGATCTGCTGCTCGCTGAACGTCGTTGCGTGCGTGACGAGATGCCAGAGCTCTTTCATGAAGAGGATGACATAGACGCACTGCGCGAGGATCAGGCCGAGATAGAGCGGAACCTGGAGCCACCGGGATCCGAATATGAACGAAGCCAGCGGGCGAAGGTATTCGCGGTCGGTTGGGTCAGCCATTGGCCTTATGGGAGAACTGTTTGGTGATGTCAGCACGCGCCCATCTCGCAACGCAACGCGCAAAATGAGCAGTACCGGGCGACGTGGATAGCACCGGGCGATGACGCGCGAAAGTAGCAGAATAATCGCAGGAGCTTGCCCGATGTTTGCCTGATTTCAGTTCTGCGCCGCCCTGACTGTCACGGTTGCCAATCCGGCCCCGACCAATAGCGTTCCACCCGCCTTATGGAACAGACTGATCACGGTCTCATTCCTGACCAGCGATCGGGCGCGCGCCGCGATCAGCGCGTAGACGAGGATATTGATGAACGCGAGGGTCAGAAACGTTGCCTGAAAAATCACCATCTGCGCGAGCACGTCGGTGTGCGGGTTCAGGAACTGCGGCAGGAACGCCACGAAGAACACGATGCCCTTGGGATTGAGCGCGGTAACGATCCAGGCATGGGCGAGCATCTTCAGCCGTGACGTGCCATCGGTTCGCGGCGGTGCATCGAGCTGACCACCTGCCCGCCACAACTTGATACCGAGCCAGATCAGATATCCCGCACCGACCCACTTAAGCGCGGTAAACAGCGTTGCGGATGCCGCCAGCAAGGCACCGACACCGAGCATCGACAGCGTCATGGCGGTGAAGTCGCCGAGAGCGACACCGACAGCCATCGGCAATGCGACGCGCAGCCCCTGCCCCAGGGCATAGGACACGACCAAAAGAACTGTCGGTCCGGGAATAACCAGCAGCACAGCAGACGTCGCAACGAACGCCAGCCACGTTTCGATCGTCATACTGTGTTCTCCCCAAGTCGACCGGCGGATGGAGCCATCGATCGGGCTGGGCTGTCTAGCCCCCTCGATCGCAACGCCGGAAACCAGCCCGTTGGCGGTGAGG
>JAEYYQ010000072.1 GCA_023428365.1 Pseudomonadota bacterium
CTGAATGTCGTCGGTCTGATGAACGTTCAGTTCGCGATCAAGGACGGCGTCGCCTACGTGCTCGAGGTCAATCCGCGCGCCTCGCGCACGGTGCCGTTTGTCGCCAAGGTCATTGGTAAGCCGATTGCGTCTATTGCGGCGCGCATTATGGCGGGCGAGCCGCTTGCCAGCTTCGGGCTGAAGCCGCTGACACTCGATCATATCGCTGTCAAGGAAGCCGTGTTTCCGTTCGCGCGCTTCCCCGGCGTCGATCCGGTGCTGGGCCCTGAGATGCGATCAACCGGCGAGGTCATGGGTCTCGATCGTGATTTTGCTGTCGCGTTCGGCAAGAGCCAGCTCGCAGCCGGTCAGGCGCTGCCGACGGAAGGAACGGTGTTCGTTTCGGTCAAGGACTCCGATAAGGAGGGCATCCTTGCGCCGGTGCGCGCGCTCGTCGAAGGCGGTTTCCGCATCATCGCGACTCGCGGTACGCGCCGTCATCTCGAAGCGCATGGCATCCCGTGCGAGCACGTCAACAAGGTTCTGGAAGGACGTCCACATATTGTCGACGCCATGAAAAATGGCGAAATTGCCATAGTTTTCAACACGACTGAGGGGGCGCGGGCGTTGGCCGACTCCCAGGACATCCGTCGCACGGCCTTGCTCAATCATATCCCCTATTATACAACACTCGCAGGAGCGATCGCGGTTACCAGGGCCATCAGGGCGCTGAAGTCCGACACGTTAAAGGTCGCACCACTGCAGAGCTACGTAGGGTAAACCCGGACTGTAGGCCCGGTTTTTCCCTCGCCCAGCCTTTCGTTCTGTTGGGGCTGGCAAAACATCCGGAAGTGAGTGAAACTGCGGGCATATCCCGGCGTTTGTTTCGCCGGTGAGGAGACGTGAATAATGACGACTGAACGCGTGCCGATGACCGTCGAGGGCTATCAGAAGCTTGAGGAGGATCTGCACCGCCTCAAATCTGAGGAGCGTCCGCGCATCATTCAGGCGATCGCTGAAGCTCGTTCGCACGGCGACCTGAGCGAGAACGCCGAGTATCATTCCGCCAAGGAAGCGCAAGGCATGAACGAGGCCAAGGTCGCGGAGCTTGAGGACAAGCTGTCGCGCGCAGAGGTCATCGATCCGAAGTCGCTATCCGGCACGACGGTGAAGTTTGGCGCCACGGTCAGCCTCGTCGACGAGGATACCGAGGAGAAGGTGAAGTACAAGATCGTCGGTGAGCTTGAGGCCAACGTCCGCGAAGGCAAGATCTCGATCGGATCACCGATTGCGCGTGCGCTGATCGGCAAGTCGAAAGGCGAAACGGCCGAAGTGACCACGCCCAAGGGCAGCCGCTCCTACGAGATCGTCAACGTCCAATTCAAGTGATCCGGCTTCCTGCCTGATCACTCCTCCGGAACGCTGATTGGAACACCGGCTTCGCGCTTGACGCGGCGGATGGCGAGCGCGGTTTTGACGCTCGCCACATTCGGCGCTGCGGTCAGCTCCTGCAGCACGAAGTTCTGGAAGGTCGTCAGGTCCGGTGCGACGCACTTGAGGACATAGTCGGTCTCGCCTGACATCATGTAGGCCTCGCGCACCAGCGACCAGCTCAGCACGCGATTCTCGAAGGCGCGGAGGTCAGGTTCGGCTTGGCTGTGAAGACCCACCATCGCGAACGCGTCGAGTTCGAAGCCAAGCATTCGTCCGTCGACTTCCGCATGATACCCGGTGAGGAAGCCAGCTTCCTCCAAGGCGCGCACGCGGCGAAGACACGGCGGGGCACTGATGCCGACGCGCTGGGCCAGGGCCAGATTGGTGATCCGTCCATCGGCTTGCAGTTCCTTCAGGATGCGCCAGTCGATGGTGTCGAGGCGGGCTCGCATGGGTGAGGCTCGCTGGAATTTCGTGTTCGACCCTTGGTCGATCCTGTGCTGATAGGGCCGACGGAGGAAAACCGCAACAGTTGGGGTGCAGACAAAGGTGTGCGGCGGCGCGCATCATCGACAGCGGCCATCGGCTCAGCGAGAACACCCGCATGCATGAGAAGCTCAATGGTACGGCGAGCCGCCCGCGCGGCATACTGGCTGGAGCGTCGGCCTGGCTGATCTCGGATGGGCGCGCCGGGATGGTCGTCCAATGCCGCGGCGTCGCCGATGCGCTGGGCGTCGACTATCAATCGAAGATCGTTGCGCCGCGCGGCATCTGGAAACTGATGGCGCCGTGGGGACCTGTCGCACCGTCTGAGCGGCCCGACGTCCCCGGAAGTCCATTTGCTCAGCCCTGGCCGGATATCGTGATTGCCAGCGGTCGCGCCAGTATCCCTTACGTACGCGCTCTGCGGCGTGCTTCGAAGGGGCGGACGTATACGGTGGTCCTGCAGGATCCGCGCAGCGGACCGGACACGGCGGATCTGATCTGGGTGCCGCAGCATGACAAGCGGCGCGGGGCCAATGTCATCACATCGCTGACGTCGCCACACAGTCATACGCCGGAACGTATCGCGGCGCGGCGGAAGCAGCTTCCTGCCGATATTCTGGCGCTACCGCAGCCGCGCGTCGCCGTCATTCTTGGCGGCAAGAACGGCAGTTATGCGTTCACGGATGGCGATGATCAGAGGTTCCAGTCGGGGCTGGAATCGATCGGGCGCCTTGGAGCGAGCTTCATGGTGACCCCATCCCGGCGCACGCATCCTGAGTTGCGTGAAGCGGCCGATGTTGCGACAGGCCCGTTTCCGCGGATTTTCTGGGACGGGGAAGGGCCGAACCCGTACGCGGATTTTCTCGCGGCGGCCGATTGGCTGGTGGTTACGGCGGACTCGGTCAACATGACCGGCGAATGCTGCGCGACGGGACGGCCGGTGTATGTGTTCGAGCCATCTGGCCGCAGCGGGAAGTTCGGGCGGTTCCACGAAGCGCTCAGGGCGCAGGGCATGACACGCCTGCTTCCCCCGGTGTTGCGGCAACTCGAGCATTGGAGCTATCCGCCGATCGATTCCGCTGCCGAGATCGCCGCCGAGATCGAGCGCAGGTATGTCTCGCACCAGCAATCGGCAAGGATAACGGATTAAACTCCGTCCAGATCACGAACGCGACGGAACTGCCGCGTATCAAAGGCGTTCGATCGGGCGGCTGATCAAGACAGTCCGGACATGGGCTCGAGCCTAGGAATGAAAGCCGTGGTGGGGCAGAGGTGAGATACAGCCGTCGACGTGGAGCTGACGGATGACGCTGATCATCGGTGTTCGTGCGGGGGGCTCGCTGCCGCGCGATCCGCTTATCGCCACGCCCGGGATGCGGCGGTGTCTGCGGCTGGCCGCGGAGATCCTGCTGATCTTCATCGGCGCACCGATTTTGATTACCTACGCCATCTATGCCATCCGCCTGCCGCTGCTGTTCGTTCTGCCGCCTTTGCTGCTCGCGTTCGTCGGCTATTTGCTGTGGGATCGGACGTTCTTGTTGCGGCGCGAGTTGAGCCGCGGCTTCTCGTTGGCGGCTTTCGCCGGGATCGTGTTGACGTTCCTGATCCTAGGCGCAGCGATCGCCTATGGTGCGAAAGAAGTGCATCCGGGGAGTTTTCTGTCGTTCCCGCGCCGCGCACCGGATCTATGGCTGACCATCATGGCGCTGTATCCGATATTGTCGGTGCTACCGCAGGAATTCGTGTACCGGACTTTCTTCTTCCATCGCTATGGCCCGCTATTCGGCGACTGGCGATGGACGGCGATTGTGGTCAACGCCGGTCTATTCGGTTTCGGGCACATCATTTTCGGCAATTGGGTTGCCGTCGTCGGGACATTCCTGGTGGGGCTGCTGTTCGCCTATCGGTACGACAGCACCCGCTCGCTGTGGGCTGTGTGGATCGAGCACAGTCTCTACGGCTGCCTCGTCTTTACGGTCGGCCTGGGTCGCTACTTCTTCACCGGTATATCCACGCTCTAGGCGGGCGCTTGGCGTTGCAGCCAATCCTCGACCGCTTCGGGCAGACCTTCGAGCGGGCGAAAGCCATTCGTCACCAGCGCATATCCGGCCGCCTTGCTGCCGACCAGGAGTACGGGGAAGCCACGGACACCCATCTCTTGCGCCGTCAGAAAATCGCGGAATGTGGCATTGCGAATATCGGTCGACTGAAACAGGTCCAGGAACGCTGTGCGATCGTGGCCTTCCTCGGCGGCAATGTCGGCCAGAACCTCGCCCGACGTGATGTCACGGTTTTGCGCATAGAACGCGGAATGAATGCTGCTCATGAACGCCAGCTCCCGCGTTGGGTCCATCGCGCGCATGGTTACGACAGCGCGGCAGGGTGGTTCGCTGTCGTAGACGAAGTGGTCCCGCTCGAAGAACGAGAAATCGAATGACTGGCCCGAAGCGGCGTTCACGCGCGTCCACGCATCGCGGATATAGTCCCGATCCTGCGGCCGCATGGCCTGCGTGTTACCGGCACGCAGGCCGCCTGTGATAACGCGCATGGCGAGGCGACCGCGAAACTGCTGCTCCAGAGCCGCTACGACGGGCGCAAAGGCATAGCACCAGGAACACATCGGATCGGCGACGTAGATGAAATGATGCTCTGTCACTGCCGGTGTTTCTCCATCAGTTCCATCTGAAGCTTCTGGATCTCAACGAGCCGGTGCCACTGCCGGTTCAACAGGTGATCGATCTTCTCATGGAGTTGCCGGATTTCCAGCTCCGCCTTGAGATTGACCTGGTAGTCGTTGAGGGAGCGTAGCCGATCTTTCGCCTCCTGGCGCTTCTGGCTCATCATGATGATGGGGGCCTGAACCGCCGCAACGCACGAAAGCACGAGGTTGAGGAGGATGAAGGGATAAGGATCGAACGCCCTGTCCATGCCTTCTGCGACGTTGAGCGCCACCCAGCACGCGAGAACCACGCCAAATGCGATGAGGAACGTCCAGCTTCCTCCGAACCTGGCCAAGCCGTCGGAGAGGCGCTCTCCGAACGTCCGTTTGCCGGCAAATTTCTCTTCGATATTTTCGACCAGCGTGGCGT
>JAEYYQ010000131.1 GCA_023428365.1 Pseudomonadota bacterium
GATCTGGCGTAGCGGCTCACGGATTGAAACGAACGCGTCCCAATTCGGGGCGCCGAATGAGTTAACGGCTCTGACATTTTGATCCTCTCGAGGCAAGTTCATCCAACTGCGGGTCCGTCGAGGGGAAGGGAGCAAGTAGAATGCCAGAGTGCGGATCAATCACCGTTTCGAGGTATCTCCGTTAACAAAACCTGAATGCTTCGGCGGGAGGTAACGGAGTGTTCACCACATGGTGAATGATGAGAGGTTAAGTTTGGTATTTGTTTTGCTTCTATTATCCCCGCATTCCAAATTTCCTCCCATATATGGGCTGGCACAGGGCTCAGAACGGACGGATCGCCGAACTCATGCGTCACCGGAATTATCACGAGATTGACGGCGAAAGCCCGGCTGCGTGCGGGCGCGCGCTCGGTCGTCTATTTGGCCCAATCGTTAACGATTATCTCGGCGACTGCCGCGAGGACGACGTCTGGTCCGACCAGCGCCATAGCGCGGAGCCGTTGCTTGCGCAAACGACCAAGTATTTTCCAGAGTATGCGAAAGAACTTCAGGCTTATGCCGATGCGGCCGGGGTTCCGTTGCTCGATCTCTGGACGATGAGTATCCAGGATGAACTCGATGAGGACGTTGCGGAAAAATGCACGACAATCATCACGAATGCCGGCAGGCTGATCGCTCATAATGAAGACTGGGACCCGGACGCGACCGAGGATATCTGCATTCTCAAGAAGCGCTGTGCAGGCGTAACGACGCTGGAACTCTATTATTACGGTTGCCCGCTTGGAGGCACCGCGTTGAGTGTCTGCTCGAATGGGTATGTGCAGGCGATCAATAGCATCAGCCATATCGATCACCGGATCGGCGTTCCGAAGATTGTGCTGGCGCGCCGCATGGCCGAAATCCGGAGTATCGACACGGAGCTAGACGCGATCCTCAATGTGCCGCGGTCATCCGGCTTTGCGCACAACCTCGTCGACCGCGATGGGCGAGTGACAATGGTAGAATGCACGGCCAGGCAGCATCGCGTATCTCGCCCAAGAAGTCCGTCGGTTCACACCAACCATATTTTGCACGCCGATCTCGCCGAATTCGCGGGAGACCACGACGGAAAAAGCACATTTCGTCGATATGAGACTGCGTGTGATCAGGTTCGCCCCGTCATGACGACGGCGGATGCAATCGGCATATTGAGCGATGAGACTGGCGGGAAGAAGTTGAGCGTGTTCAACCAGAATACCATCGCGCGCGCAGTTGTCGATCTTGACCAGCGCGTGGCCAGCTTCTGGCTGCGGCGGGAAAAGGCAAAAGGCTGGATTGACTATCCG
The DNA here is from genome assembly GCA_023428365.1 of Pseudomonadota bacterium. Classification (GTDB taxonomy): domain Bacteria; phylum Pseudomonadota; class Alphaproteobacteria; order Rhizobiales; family Hyphomicrobiaceae; genus ZC4RG25. Next base: position 1,326 of record JAEYYQ010000131.1, read on the forward strand.
ATAGATTTTTTCTGCGACGCCGCGGACCTCGTTGCTTGAGCCGTTTCTCATGAGCCAGCTCCACAAAATCATGCAGCCCCTGCGATCGACAGGTCGCTATACGTGGATCGCGCTCGGCGCGATTGTTGTGTTGCTCGTGGCTTACGCGATGCTTTCGGGGGAGAAGCAGGACCCGTTCACGACGGAGGACGTGACATTTGGCACCAATGTTGTGGCAGGCACCACGAACGATGAGCCGGTCGATGTCGAGGCGACGCTCTATATCCCGAAGAATGTGACGTTTCCGATTCCGGTCGTTGTCATCGCGCCGTCGAGCAGCGGCGTGGAAGAGGTGCGGGAAGTCTATTACGCGAAACAGTTCATCAACGCCGGGATGGCTGCGCTCGTGATCGACAGCTTTTCATCGCGCGGGCTGACGGACTCGCTTTACGATCAAAGCCTTCTCGAGCAGTGGGATGTAGAGAACGACGCCATTGCAGCCCTGGAGATGTTATGGGCGGACAAGCGCTTCAAACCGGATCGCATCGCCATTATGGGTGTTTCCAAAGGCGGCACAGTTGCCATGGATACGGCGCTGAGAATTCGCAAGCGGTGGATGGGCATGGAACATATGTCGTTTGCTGCCCACATCGCGATCTCGCCGGACTGCACATGGGTGACGCGAAATGCCAGGACCACCGGTGCGCCGATTTTCTTTATGCTCGCGGAACTGGACGATCAAACGCTGGCAAAGCCCTGCATGACCGAAGCTGATCGAATCCGTGCGGCAGGCAATCAACGTGTGGACGTTAAGGTCTATGAAGGTGCACATCACGCATGGGAGGAACTCGGTTGGTTTTCTGATTTCCAGCCGGAGGTCGAAAACTATGCGAAATGCCGGGTCTGGATTGAAGACGACGGCAGCATGGTTTCGGCTGACACCGGTGAGCTTCTGCCCGAGGATGAGTGGCGGACCTGGGCAAAGAAAAACTGCATGACGTTGGGCGCGACGTGTTGTGGCGGGACGCGAAAGCTCAAGAAAACCGCAACACAGGACATCATCGCATTTCTGCGGAAGTATGGGTTTTAAGAAGCTCGCCGCCAGTCGGTGTGCTGGGATCTCAGCAAACCGAACTCGACTCCGGAAATGCTCTGGATTGAAACATCAGCCTCATTCGTATTGGTGACGAGCGCCGCCTTGTAACCGTTTGAAACGGGCAGATCGATGACGTGCCAAGTTGTCGTTTGCGAAGCCTGGCTCAGATCCTTGACTATGCCATTCGATTGGATCGTTGAGATCAGGTCGAGCTTCGCGGAAAAGCCAATGCCGGTAGCTTTGAGATAAGCCTCTTTGCGTGCCCACAACGTGAAGAACGCATCGCGGCGCGCGTTGCCCACGTTGTTGCGCACAATGTCCCGTTCGGAAGCGCTGAAAACGGTCTCCGAGACATCCAGATAATCGACGGTCTCGTTCTGAAACTCGACGTCAATCCCAACGGGAATCGGCGCGACGGCGATAAGCGCCATCTCCCGGCTATGCGAAACGTTGAAATGAAGTCCCGTATCGTCTGTCAGATACGGCTTGCCGTTCACCTCGGTCTCGAAAGTGAAGTCCTGAGGCCGCGCCTCGGGTGAGTTGGCGGCAAGGATGAGGCGCAGGAGAGCCCGCGTTTTCACGAACTCCATTTTCGCAGATGGAGATTTAATGGCGACGGCTCGCCGGGTTTCACTTTCGTCGAGAAGTTCGGAGCAGGCCGCTGCCGGTATCTGGCGGAGGTCCGCTCCGTAGATACGGATCGGCGTCATGTCTGGTTCCCGCGCCAGACCGTTGGCGCGGGCCTGGGGTTGATGGGTTATTCGGCGGCTTCTCTCAGTGGCAGCATCGAAGGCAGGCGCGATAGGATGGACTGGCGGCCGCCCGGACTGCGCCATTCTGCGCGGGCACCGGCATCGAGTGAACGTAGTGGATCGAAGTAGAAGAACATTCTGTGCGGATCAACCGACGGCGAACGATAGCCTGTGACGCCGTATTTGTCGTTGTTGTACTCATAGCTGTGGACGTCGCGCTTTCCGCCGCCACCTGGCGCATCGACGATGAACAGCGGCGTGTTGAAGCCAGCCGTGGCACCGCGGACTTCGCGCTCCAGCGTTTGCATCTCGTGGACGGGGACGCGGAAATGCTCGGTGCCCATGACCATGTCGCAAGAATAGACGTAGTAGGGCTGGATGTTCACGCGGCCGAGCTTTTTCGTCAGATCGATCAACGTCCGCGTGTCGTTGTTGACGCCCCGCAGCAGAACGGCCTGGTTTCGAACATAAACGCCCTCGGAGAAGAGACGGCGCATGGCATCTTCCACCAGCGGCGTAACCTCGCGCGGGTGATTGAAGTGCGTGTGAACGAATACGCTTTTGAACATCGATCGGCCGCGCTGCGCCACTTCGACGATCGCCGAAAACCACGGATCGTCCGAGATGAACTTCATCGGCTGGACAGAAAGCGATTTTGTGGCAAAGCGGATGCGGCGAATATGAGGAATGTCCAGAAGGGCATTTCCAAGCATTTTCAAATTCGCGGGCTTCAGCCGTGCAATGTCTCCACCTGAAACAACGACGTCCTCGATGGCCGGATTGGCACGGATGTAGTCAAGGGCAGCCGTCCAGCCGCTCGCGCTGGTGACGTTGTCCTTTTGAAGGGACGGCGTCGCCTGGCCAACCGCATAGCTGCGCGTGCAGAACTGGCAATAGACCGGGCAAACGGACGTGACCAGGAACAGCACCTTGTCGGGGTAACGATGCACCAGGTTGGGCGCGGGGGATGTGCTCCGCTCATCCAAGGAGTCCACCGACATGCACGGATGATCTTCCTCGAGCTCCGAAAGCATCGGCAGGAATTGCCGGCGGATCGGGTCGGTATCGGCATTCCGCCAATCGATCAGATCGAGCATGTAGGGGTTCAGGCGGATCGACATGCCAACCTTGCTCAAACCCTCGCGGATTTCCTTCATGACGCTGGGGGAGGCGGCATCGCCGACAACGGCCTCAAGCTGTTCAATGCGGGTAACCGAGTTTTTGTCCTGCCAATTGTGGTCGAGAAATTCGGCGCGGGATTTGGAGGCGTACAAACCCGACGACTTCTCAAATCCCAGAGTATCGATGAAAGACATGAGGCAACTCCGTACCAAATACGAACAGTTGCCCACTACCTCGCAAGTCGTAGGCCGGATCGGCCAAAGTGCGGCGTCGTTGCAGGATGATGGTTAAGAAACTGATTAGGATCTTTAAGGGCTCCCAATTCGACCCACGCTGACCGGCACGAAGTTTGCGTACCCCTGTGTGCGTTAACGGTGGCTCTGACAGTGTGGCAGTGGCATGAGTTCCATTTTCTCGGATGAAAAGATGCGTTCCGCGGCTTCGGCTATTGCGGACGCGAAGCCGATTTCGGGCGCCGAGGTCACCGAATTCGAGGCACGTCGGGACTCACTTCAGCGGGCTCCGTCAGATTCCCTGCGGTATCGCCTTGATGAATTGAAACGGCTCAGCCGGTCTTGGATCGAGCCAAGGCCGGTGACACTTCTGCATGAGATTTTCGAGCGTCAGGCCGATATGACGCCGAGTGCGATTGCGCTTGAATGCGCCGAACGCGTCATGAGCTACGGCGAGGTCGAGGACGAGGCCAATAAGATGGCGCGCTATCTGCGCGGCCTTGGAGTTGGGCGCGGCCGTTTCGTCGGAATATCCCTTGATCGGTCGCAGTGGCCGATGATCACCATTCTCGCCGTGCTGAAGGCAGGTGGCGCTTACGTGCCGATCGAGCCTTCGCTGCCGAATGATCGCCTGCGTTATATCGCAGAGGCTGCCGATCTGGCCGTCATTGTTACGGACGCGGCTTACGAGACCCGATTGAGTGAAATCAGCGATGCCACCGTCGTTACGATCGATCGGTATCGCGCGCTGGCCAATGCCTATGATGATACGCGCCTGTCGCGGAACGAGACGCAGCTGCAGGCAGATGACATCTGCTACGTGCTCTTTACTTCGGGCACGACCGGCCGTCCGAAGGGTGTTGTCACGGAGCACAGGAACGTCGTGCACTTTGTCGGCGCCTTTAATGAGGTGTGTAACACAACGGCCGCGGATCGTATTTTTCAGGGCTTCGCGCTTGGATTCGACGGGTCGGTCGAGGAAATGTGGATGGCCTTTTCGAATGGGGCCACCCTCGTTTGCGGTGATAAGACCACGCCAAAGTTTGGCGCAGATCTCGCGGCGTTTCTGAAGGATCGGCGCATCACGTTCCTGTCCACGGTGCCGACGCTTTTGTCGACGCTTC
>JAEYYQ010000281.1 GCA_023428365.1 Pseudomonadota bacterium
TCCACTCCGGCCAGCTCGCCAATGACGCCAAGTCGCTCGACCAGCTCCAGCTCGGCGGTCTCGATTTCGCGATCACCGGCGTTGTCACGTTCACGCCCCACGTGAAGGATCTGTCGCTCGTCGCCCTGCCCTATCTGGCAGAGAACTATGAGCAGGGCTGGAAGCTGTATGACACGTCGAAATTCATCGCCAAGCAGGCCGATCAGCTGCCGGCCAAGGGCATGCGCATCATCGGCAACTGGGAGGCCGGGTTCCGCAGCTTCACGACGAACTTCCCGCTCAACAGTCCCGCCGACGCCAAAGGCAAGAAGCTCCGCATCGCACCAGTCGAGATGATCCGCTGGATCATGGAATCGATTGGGTTCTCGCCGGTCATCCTGCCGGTGACGGAAGTCTATCTGGCCATCCAGCAGAACACTGTCACGGGCCAGGAAAACCCGATCGACACGATCTACTCGCAGCGCTTCTACGAAGTCGCCAAGCACGTCACGTTGTCCCAGCACGTCTACTCGCCGCTGTGGGTTGCGATGGGTGAGCGTTCGTTCAAGGCGATGTCGGCAGCGGATCAGGACGCCGTCATGAAGGCTTGCAAGAAAGCCGGCGACTGGAACCGCCGCGAAGTGCGCGCCAACGACGAGAAGCTGCTGGCCGACATGACCGCCAAGGGCGCGACGATTTCCAAGCCGGATCTCGCACCCTGGCGCGCAGCTGTCGAAGGCGCTTACGATCGCGCCCGCAAAGAATTCGGCGCCGACGCGGTCGATCAGATGCTCAAAGAAGCCGCTGATATCCGCAAGAGCATGGGCTGAGCGCAAGCGCTCCTATCCAGGGTCAACCATGGATCTTCTTTATCGCCCTGGGCGGCCGGAACCGGCCGTCCTGAGGATTATCGGCGACGCGGTGGACGTGGTCATCGCCGTGCTCGCTGCCATGCTGCTGGTCGTGATGTTCGCCAACGTCGCGGCCCGCGTCATCCTCAATGCGGACATCGCGTGGAATACCGAATTCGGCGAGTTCGTGCTGCTTTGGGCAACGTTTCTCGGCGGCGCATCTGCAGCTCGTCGTGGCGCGCACATGCGGATCACGGAATTCATCGGAGCGGCCTCACCCAGAATGCTGCGCGTTATCGAGATCGCAACGCGTGTGGGCGCATCCGGTCTACTCGTTCTGTTGATCTGGTATGGCTTCAACATTTCGGCGACTGCCATGGAGCAGGAACTGACTGTGCTGCACGTACCGATGGGGCTGCAGTATCTCGCCATGCCCGTTGGTTCCGCATTGGCACTGGTCTTCGTTCTTTACGAGATCGTTCTGTTGGCCCGGGGCGAAGACATCCCCGAAGAGACCTTCGTGGATTGACGCCATGGTGCTCGCCTTCATCTGCCTCATGTTTTTCGCGGTCGCTCTGCTCGGCATGCCGCTGGTGTGGTCGCTGTTGCTCACCACGATCGCGACGATCTGGGTGTTTGGCCAGGGCTATCCGCTGGAAGCGATCTTCCTTTCTTACATCTCCAGTGTCGAGCCTCTGCATCTGGCGGCGATCCCATTATTTATTTTCACGGGTGAGCTGATCACGTACGGCGGCGTCGGCAAGCGGTTGATCGACTTTGCGCGCTCGCTGCTCGCGTTCATGCCGGGCGGTCTCGGCGTCGTCACGGTTTCGGCCTGCACGATGTTCGGCTCGGTATCCGGATCGGCTGTCGCTGACAGCGCGGCCATCGGCTCGATCATGGTGCCGCGCATGGCCGAACGCGGCTATCCGCGCGCCTTCGCCGGAGCGCTCATCGCGGTCGCCGGTACGATTGGCGTGCTGATGCCACTGTCGATCCCGCTTCTGGTTTACGGTTTCGTTGGCGGCGTTTCGATCCGCGAACTTCTCGTGTCGGGTGTGTTCCCGGCCTTTACGTTGGCGTTCGCCCTGATCCTCTACTGCATGTGGAAGGGCCGGCAGCTCGGCTGCGATCTGGGCGGGGAGATGCCGAGCCGCGCCGAGATCAAGCGCAGCTTCATCGCCATTCTGCCCGCCTCCGGTATGCCGGTTGTCATTCTCGGCGGTATTCTCAGCGGCATCTTCACGCCGACAGAAGCGGCCTCCGTCGCCGTGTTCTACGGGCTCATCCTCGCGTTGTTCGTCTATCGTGAAGTCAAGCCAGCCCAGGTTCCCGGAATGCTGCTGCAGTCATTCCGCACCAGCGCGGTCGTCATGCTGGTGGTCGGCGCGACGGGCGCGTTGTCGTGGCTGATCACGGTAGAACAAATCCCGGCCAATCTCGCCGCAGCTGTGCAGGAAGTCGCTGCCAACAAATACGTGTTCCTGTTCCTACTCAACATCGCCCTGATCCTGGTCGGCATCTTCCTCGAACCGCTGCCGTCGCTGATGCTGACAGCGCCACTGTTCATTCCTGCCGCCAAGGCATTCGGCATCGACCCGGTCCACCTCGGGCTGATCATGGTGTTCAACCTGGTGATTGGGCTCTACACGCCACCCGTGGGCGGCACGCTGTTCGTCGCGGCTAAAATCGCCCGCGTCGGCATGGTGGCGATCTCGCGCGAGTTGATCCCGATGTTCGTACTCGCCCTGCTCGTGCTGTTCACCGTCACCTACGTCGAAGCGATCCCGATGGCTCTGGTCTGGTTTATGCGCGGATGACACCTCTCTCACTTTCCGATGTGACATTGCTCGGGCGGGAGCTGATGCGACCGGAATGCGTGTTGGCGACCCAGCGCGGTGATCTCTTCACTGCAGATTGGCGCGGCGGCGTTGTCCATCTCAAGCCGGACGGAACGGAAACGCTCTATGCCGGATCGACCGCTGATCTGCCGGAAGGCGTGCGCCCCAACGGCATCGCGCTGGAGCCGGACGGCTCATTTCTGATCGCCAATCTCGGCACGGAGCTTGGTGGCGTTTGGCGGCTGACACGCTCCGGGCAGATATCGCCGGTGCTGACGGAAATCGACGGCGCCCCGGTGCCGCCGTCGAACTATGTGGTGCGTGATTTCGACGGCCGGCTGTGGCTCACCATCTCCACGACGATTGTTCCTCGCTCACTGGATTATCGCCTGGATTCGCACAGCGGCTATATGGCGGTGATGGATGATAAGGGCGCGCGCATCGTCGCCGATGGCCTCGGCTTCACCAACGAATGCCAATTCTCGCCGGATCGCAAATGGGTCTACGTCAATGAAACCTACGGGCGTCGCCTGAGCCGGTTCCCGCTACGTGCGGACGGCAGCGTCGGCGCCAAGGAAGTGGTCTACGAATTCGGCCGCGGCCAATATCCCGACGGCCTCGCGTTCGATGCCGACGGCAACATCTGGATCGCGGGCGTGATCTCCAACCAGCTCATGCGGATCGATCCAAATCGCGGCACGGCGGAAATCATGCTCAGCGAAACGGATGATGCGCACGTCGGCTGGGTGGAGGAAGCATTCCTCGCGAATGCCCTCGGCCGTCCGCATATGGATAAGACGCCCGCAACCAAGCTGCAGAACCTATCCAGCATTGCGTTCGGCGGCCCCAACCTCACGACGGGCTATCTCGGCTGCCTGCTGGGGCACTCCATTGCAAAGGTCGAACTGCCGGTCGCAGGATTTCCGCCCGTTCATTGGACGTACTAACGGGCGCTTCCGTCTATTGCTTCCCAATCACTTTCGCGGACAAAAGCTCCTCGATCGTGTCGTCGGTATAGTTGAGCTCCTTCAGGATCTCGACAGTCTGCATGCCCAGCCGCTGTGGCGGCATCCGGATTTCGGGAGCTGTTCCGTTGTACCGAATGGGGTGATTGACGAGGGTGAGCGGCGTTCCCCGGCTCCCCTCGACGGTCACCACGCCTTTGGTGTGTTTCACCTGCGGATCTTCGAACACGGCGTCGTAATCATTGACGGCCGAGTGCCAGATCTTGTGTTCTGTGAACAAGGCGATCCAGTGTGCCGTTGGCTTCGTGACGAGCCGATCGCAGATGTCCTTTGCCGCCTTCTCGCGCTGCGTAAACGAGTCTTTGTCCGCCAGAATTTCGGCCTCGGGAATACCGACCAGCTTCTGCAGCGTCGACAGTGAGCCTAGCGATAGCGCTATATGGCCATCCTGCGTCGGATACACACCATAGGGCGCTTCAAAGTACCAGGCGCCCAGCGGATACGGCTGACGGATATCATCGGGCTTTTCACCGTTTGCGTAACAGGTGATCGATTCCGTTTGCAGGTTCAGCGCCGCCGACAGCAGGCTGACATCGACCTTCATGCCTTCACCGGTACGCTGCTTATGGAGAAGCGCTGTCACCATGCCCGCGAAGTAAAGCGCGCCTGCATGATGATCGACAACGGACACGCCAACGGCGCGTGGCCCATGCTGCGTTGACCCTGTGATCATCGCCAATCCCGACATCGCCTGGATGATGAGATCCTGTCCCGGCCGATCGACATATGGGCCATCTGCGCCGAACCCTGAACCCGAAGCAAAGATGATATCCGGTTTGAACTTCTTGCAGTCCTCGAACCCGATGCCGAGCGACTCCATCACGCCGGGACGGAAGTTCTCAGCAACGATGTCGGCGCTGGCGATCAGCGACTTTGCAATCTCCAGCCCTCGCGGATCCTTGAGATCGAGCGCCAAGCTCCGCTTGTTGCGATTGTGAGCGAGAAACAGCATGCTCTCGCCATCGACGCGCTTTGAGCCGTGCCCGCCCCAATTGCGCTGGAACGCACCCTTCAGTGGTTCCACGGTGATGACGTCAGCACCCAGATCGGCCAGGTACTGAACGCCCGCGGGGCCCATCAGAAAGTGGTTGAAGCTGACAACCCGGATCCCACTAAGCGGCGTCATTCGTATGTTCCCTAGACCTGAACCACGGCGGTTGTATTGCCGCCATCCCTATAGATACTGACCAATCAGTATTTTATTGTCAACGGTAACTGCAAGACCCTATGTTGTCGGAAACGCTGGCGCGAGAACGCGGCGCTGCCAGGCTCCAACCAATACGACGGGAAGAAGCAACATGACTATCGTGCTCTCCGAAACTCACGGGGCGATTCGGCTGATCACCATCAACCGACCGGAGAAGCTGAATGCTCTGAGCTTCGAGGTGTTCGATCAGCTCGGCGCGGCTTTGGACGAAGCCATCGCGGATGAAGCGACCAAGGTTATCGCGTTTACAGGTGCAGGCCCCAAGGCCTTCGTCGCCGGCATGGATGTGTCGGATATGGCGGGAGCAGACCCGCTGCAGGCGTTCCGCATCACGCGTTCCGGCCAAGTCTTCTTCCAGCGCGTGGCCGATGCTCCGAAGCCGACGATTGCGATGGTCAATGGATACGCCCTCGGCGGAGGTTTCGAACTGGCCCTCTCCTGCGATTTCGTGGTTGCCAGCGAAACCGCGCGCTTTGGGTTTCCCGAAATTCGGCTAGCCACATTTCCCGGATGGGGTGGCACCCAGCTCGCGATGCGCAAAATGCATCCGTGTTTCGCAAAGGAAATGATCTGGAGCGGAAAGCACTACGGCAGCCGGGAATGCCAACACTTTGGTTTCATCAACCGAATCGCTCCGCCGGACAAGCTATGGGACAAGACTCAGGAATTCGCCGGCCTGTTTACGGATAAGGAACGCGTTCCGCTCGAATTTGCCAAACGCCTCGCGAACACGGCCACGTCCAACGGAGCGGACGCGGGCGTTGCGTTGGAGGCAGCACTCTACGGCATCAACTTCACGCTGCCACACGCGCGCGAAGCCTTCGATGGTCTTCAAAAAGGCTTCGCAGCCAAGAAGCGAGCGGAATAGCTGCGAACACATCACAACAATAATGAGCATCCAGGGAGAAGACGCTGATGGACAGAGAAAGCTACGAAGCCTTTCGCAATGGCGTCCGGCGGCTTGCGTTGAGCAAGATCGAAGTGCACGCAGCTGATTACGACCGGGAATCGCGTTTCCCGGAAGAATCTCTCCTAGCGTTCAAGGATCTATCTCTCGTCTCACTCGCATTTCCAGAAGACCAAGGAGGACAGGGCGGAGATGTGCGCGCACAGGTGATCGCTCTAGAGGAATTGGCGCGGGTCTGTGCCACCTCTTCTTTGACGCTTATGGTGATCTGGGCCGGTCTGGTGCCCGTCTCCAAGCATGGGGCGCGGCGGCTTGTCGACGAGGTGATCCGTCCTGCGACAACTGGCGATACCGTGGCTTCCATCTGCCTGACCGAACCTGACGGCGGTTCGAACCTCTTTGGACTGAAGACCCGGGCGGAGAAAGTCAATGGTGAATGGCTGCTCAACGGCCGCAAGCGGTTCATCACGAACGCAACACGTTCGGATTGGTACACTGTACTTGCCCGCACTGGCGAGAAAGCGCTTGCCCTGTTCTGCGTGCACAAGGACGACCCTGGCTTGTCGTTTGGTCTCCGCGAAAGCAAAATGGGCATCAAGGGCAGCCCAACGGCAGACGTTATTTTTGATAATTGCCGCATACCGGAACACCGCATTCTGGGCGAGCCTGACCAGGGCTATCGCTTTATCACCAATTCCCTGAACTGGACTCGCGTGTTGATCGGCGCCCAGGCACTCGGAATCGCCCAGGGCGCGCTCGACCAAACCGTTAAATATACATCCGAACGCGAACAATTCGGCGAAACGATTTCACGCCTCCAGATGGTTCGCGGCATGGTCGCGGATATGGCAACAGAAATCGAGGCGGGCCGAGCCCTGCTCTATCGTGCGGCCGAAGCCATGGATCATGACGACCCGGCCGCGCGCTCTCTTGCCTCGATGGCGAAACTCTTCTGCAGTGATACGGCGATGCGCGCAACCACTACCGCCGTTCAACTCCATGGCGGTGCCGGCTACCTGTCGGACTTCCCCGTCGAACGCATGATGCGCGACGCGAAGATCACGCAGATCTATGAGGGTGCAAACGAAATCCAGCGATTGATCATTGCGAAGAATATCTACGCACACTCGGAGAAGCGCCCATGACGTTTATGGTCACGGCTACCGGCCTCGTTTCCGGCGTTCGATAGACGTGCACCTCATCGAGGTTCGAATGGTCAGAATTGCTGCAAAAAAGGGAAATAAAAAAGCTCAGCTCCGCGAGGAGAGCGTTAATCGGCTGACGCAAGCCGCTTTTCGGCTGATTGTCACAAAGGGGTACCATGCCTGCACCCTGCAGGAGATTGCGGAAGCGGCTGGTCTGACGAAGGGCGCATTCTTTTTCTACTTCGAGAGCAAGGAAAACCTGCTCGTCCACCTGCTTCAAATCGCTGAGGCCAACGTCGTCGATCCGCTGATCGCGCACCTCAACGAGAGTGATCGCCCCGCACCGCAGAAAATTGCATCGTTCTTTCGCTTCACCTCGAAGCAGGGCATCGAACGTCCGAACGAACTCCTGTGTCTGATCAAGATGTCGATCGAGAGCCGCAACAGCACGGATCTCGCCGACCGCCGCGTCGCCGAAGTCTATCAGCGCATTTATCGAACACTGGAAGGCATCATCGATACGGGAAAGCGCAAAGGTGAGCTCGCAGCCGACCTGCCGACCAAGGAATTCGCGACACTCATGGTCGCCACCTACGAAGGCATGATGCTGGAGTGGCATCGTCTTGGCGGCAGCATCGACGGACGCATCTTCGTCAAGACGGTCTGGCAGACCTTCCTCAACGGCATTCTACTTGCTCGGCCAAAGGCATGAGCCAACCTCAAGCGTGAGGTTTCCCCCGGTCGTGCCGCGCAAATCTCTTAGACTTGCATAATCACCTAACCACTCACGACAGTCCTGTTTGTCATATTTCGCGCTTTCCGTCCTATTCGGATGTCATCGACCCAATCGCCAGGAACCGGACGGCTGTCAAAAGGTATTCACCCATGCCGATAATATTGTCGGCCCGGTGATTGAACACAGCCGCTGCCATTCCGATATGTCGCGCCGGGGGCCGGCATGCGGTTGCCCGCTGCAGATCAGGTGAGGACATCATGACCGACGTCGTCGTCAAAACCCCGATGCAATATCTCGACAAAGCCGCAGGCGCCCTTCGAGACATGGGCCTTATGCCCGACAAGGTCGAGCCCGCGCCGATCAATGCCCTCCTTGAGAAGATCTCGGATCTTGATGAGGACAAGATCACCCTCATTGCCAAGACGCTCGGCCAGGGCGAAGTCTTCAACGAGGTCGTGCGCGAGCAGACGGCCCAGATGGAGATCGGCCAGCGGTATATGGATATTACCAACGGATTCAATTCGATCCGCGACGACTCCAAACGCCTTGTAGATCAGGTCGAGGACGGCAAGATCGACCTGCTGGAGCGCGGCAGCAACATCTGGATGAAGGTCGTGCGCGGCGATATCGCCGACCGCTTCGATAAGATCCGCAAAGTTTATCTCTCTGTGACCAAGGAAACCAAGAACCAGATCGAGCGGGAAGCCAAGATCCTCGATGCCTATCGCGACTATCGCGGCGCCCTCAAGCACGCTGAGGTGATGGCGCTCGAAGTGCTCCAAAAGGCAACCGAAAAACTGAACGCCGCCCGCGCGAAGCTCGATGAGGCTTCGGAAAAGGTAGCCAATTTTTCAGGCACCGAACCCGCCGAGCGCGCCAAGCTGGAGCTGGCCCGTGACGAGGAACTCCGCCGGACCCAGGAAGAGGAAAAGCGCTACCAGATCGCCAAGGATCTCTCCGACAACATGACGATTTCCTACAACACCTCGGAAGTCATCATGGCGCGCCTGATGCAGACGACGTCTGCCAAAGAGCGCGTCTACAGCCAGGCTGTCACATTCTTCTCGACCAACGATAGCGTTTTGACAGCGCTCAAGGCGTCCTTCACCGGCATGTTCGGGTTGCATGAGTCCACCAAGACGCTCGACGCCATGAAGGAAGGCATGTCCAAGAGCATCGAGGATCTCGGCAAGATCGGCGACAAGGTCCAGGAAGCCGCCATCCGCTCCGGCTACGGCCCGACCATCCGCGCCGATGCCGTGAAGCAGCTGGTCGACAGCGTCATCAACTTCCAGGTTCGTTCCGGCGAGATCATCTCGGAAATGCGCAAACTCGCGACCGAGAACTCGCAGGAAATCCGAACGGCTGTAGAGGATGGCAAGCGGCGCATCGCCCGGATCGCAGCTGCCGCCGATACCTTGCCGCCGGTTCCCACCACGTGAGCTGACACGTGACCGACACGACGACAGTGGCCGCCGCTCCGGCGGAACCCCGGCCACACACCCTTGATGACGTGATGATCGCGATGGACGTGGTGGACACACTGCGCCATCGCGACGATCTGGTCAGCCGCGAACTCAACGAGGCCGATCGCGAGGCCGCGCTGATTTCCCGGCTTCGCGAAATCTATCGCGAACAAGGCATCGAGGTTCCGGACGAGGTGTTGGCTCAGGGCGTGAAGGCGCTCAAGGACAGCCGCTTTACCTATAGCCCCCCTCCCCCGTCGTGGACGCGGACGCTTCTGGAGCTGTGGGTTCGCCGCGTCCGATATGCCCGCCTCACCGGGATCACGGCAGCCGCGCTGCTCGCCTTGTGGGGCACGTATTATTTCGCTGTCTCGCGGCCCGCTCAGGAGGCTCGCAGACAGGCGCAGATCGAGATCACTGAGACGCTCCCGAATGCGATCCGTCTCGGCCATTCCGACGTCGTCGCGCTGGCAACCGATGATACCGCCAAGCAGAAAGCCGAAGCCCTGTGGGCCGACGGACAACGCGCCATGCGCGATCAGGACGTCACCGCTATGCGCCGGATCGCCGGCGAGATGAATCAGTTGCGTCAGGATTTGACCCAGCAATACGCGTTGATCATTGCCGGGCAGTCAGGTGAAACCACGGGTGTTTGGCGCCGCCCGCCGCGCGGGTCGGGACGGAACTACTATATCATCGTCGAAGCGGTCGCCCCTGACGGTAAGAAGATGTCACTGCCAATCCGTAATGAGGAAACCGGCCAGACCGAGACCGTCAGCAAATTCGGCGTTCGCGTGCCGCAGGAGACCTACGATGCTGTTGCCGCCGACAAGCGCGACGACGGGATCATTCAGCGCAATCGCCTCGGCGAAAAGCGTCGCGGCAAGCTGACGATCGACTATTTCATGCCGCACGACGACGGCTTCATCACGAAGTGGTAGCGAGGGCGGGATCGCGAAGAGATGTGGACCGGACGGCAAACACTTGAGCGGATGGAAAGCGCCATCTCCAACCTTCACCGGCAGGAGACGGAACTCGACAGCGCGCTGGCCTCGGCCTCGGCTGAAGCGGAGCGGATCCGGGGTGAACGGACGGCGGCTTTCCGCGAGCTGGCCCGAATCAAGCTGGATGAAATCACGGCGCAGCGGCTCGTCAAAGATCTCGATGCGGCGGAGACGCGGGCGCGACGCCTGCTGGACGATCGACGCCGCGCAATCGAGGAGACCGCCACGCAACGTGGGCAACTCATCATCGACGTCGACAGTGCCGACGCACGACGCAGCCAGATCGCGAGCGCACTGGAAGCTGTGATTGCCGATCTGGAAGAACTGCGGAGCAAGGCCGAAGCAAAGGCTAGGACATCACAAGCCTGGATTGTGGCCAAAGCATCCTTCGATAAAGCAGAAGCCGTCGCTTCGGAGGCCGATAAGAAAGCGAGCCAGTCTGAGGCTGAGCTAACGGAGAAGCGCAAGCCGTACGACGATGACCCGATCTTCAGCTACCTGTGGGCGCGTGACTTTGGAACGTCGCGCTATGCCGGCTCAGGTCTGTCCCGCGTCATCGACCGGATAGCGGCCCGTCACATCGCCTACGCCGACGCGCGCGCCAACTACGCGATGCTGAAGGAGATCACGCTCAGATTGAGGGAACACGCGAAGGTTCAACTCGGTATCGTCGATCAGCATCGGGGCGCGCTGAATACTATCGAAAGCGAAGTGCTGGTCGCCGAGGGTATCGAGGCCAAGGAGCGTGCGGTGAAAGAAGCGCGCCAACGCCTCGCCGACGCTGAGAAGGCCCGGGAAACTCTACGCGCATCGCTGCAGGCGCTCGATGAAAAACGCGATGCACTCGTAGCAGGCAGCGAAGACGAAGCCTATCGCCAAGCGCTGCAGATGATCGCATCTTCCGATGAACAGGATGAGTTTGAAACGCTCGTCAGGGAAGCACGACGCACCGCCACTCCTGCTGATGACGCCATCGTGCGCCGGATCGGGGAACTCAATTCGCGCATCAACCGCGTCGATCAGGAAATCTCCGAAACCCGCAAGTCCGCGCGCGAAATCGCCCAGCGCCGCGTCGAGGTCGAACGAACGCGCGATCGTTTTCGCGGATCGGGCTACGACCATCCCGACGCGGTTTTCAAGAATGACAACCAGTTGGGTCAGGTTCTTGGCCAGGTGCTGGAAGGTGTCGTGCGCAGCGGCGTGCTGTGGGATCTCCTGCGTGGCGGCTTCGGGGTAAAGCCGCCGCGTGGCCGTCCGGATTTTGGCGGCCGACCATTTCCGTTTCCATTCCCATTTCCCAGCGGAAACGAAGGTGCGCGCGGCGGAGAATGGCGGCGGCCTGAAGCCAATGGCGGCTGGCTGCCTCCGTTCGAATTCCCGTCCGGCGGGGGCCGTCGCCGTGATGACGACGACGAAGATCGCGGTGGCTTCAGCACCGGCGGCCGGTTCTGACGCGTGACGATCTCAGACTTCTTTGGAACCCATCTGTCGCGTTGGCATCTCGTGCCGGACGGCGAGCCGATTGTGACGCACAGCAGCCGCCTTCTGCCTGTCCGCAAGGACGGTGTACCGGCCATGCTGAAAATCGCAACGGAGCTTCACGAAAAATCCGGTTGGGTGTTGATGACGTGGTGGGACGGCCGCGGTGCGGCGCGTGTCCTCGCCTACGATGATGACGCCTTGCTGCTGGAACGCGCCCTCGGCTCTCGATCACTCCTGCACATGGCCCAGAACGGTCAGGATGATGACGCGAGCCGTATCATGTGCCGCGTCATTGCCGAATTGCATGCCCCTCGTCCCAACAAGCCGCTGCCCGATCTCATTCCGCTCGAGCACTGGTTTCGCGAATTGGAACCCGGCGCTGCGAAGTACGGCGGAATTTTCGAAGTCTGCGCCGCAACGGCACGTGAACTCCTGTCAACGCAGCGTGAGCACATTCCACTGCACGGCGACATCCACCATACGAACATCCTCGATTTTGAAGCGCGCGGCTGGCTTGCCATCGATCCCAAGCGCCTGATCGGCGAACGCGGATTCGACTACGCCAACCTGTTCTGCAATCCGGAGCTGCCCACGGCCAAGAATGCCGATCGCTTCCATCGTCAGTTGGCGGTCGTCCTTGCAGCCACGGGGCAGGAACGTCGTCGGTTGCTGCAATGGATCCTGGCCTACGCCGGCTTGTCAGCGGTTTGGTTTCTCGACGACGGCATGCCGGCGGAAACCGACCTTGCCGTCGCTCAGTTCGCCGCAACAGAATTGCAGTAGACCGATCATCCGCTGTTGCGCAGACCGGCGGCGACACCGTTGATCGTCAGGTGAATGCCCTGCACCACCGCCTCTTGCGTATCACCGCCACGATAGCGCCGCAGCAGTTCGAGTTGCATGTGATTGAGCGGATCGAGATACGGGAAGCGATGTTGGATCGACCGCGCCAGCAGCGGATTTTTCTCCAACAGCGCCTTGTGCTGCATGATCGTCAACAGCGCGTCGATCGTGCTCTGCCACTCGCTGCGCAGTCGCGGAAAAATGCTCTCGCGCAATGCATCGTCGGCCACCAGCGCCGCATACCGAGACGCGATGGCAATGTCGCTCTTGGACAGCACCATGTCCATGTTCGACAGCAACGCCTGGAAGAACGGCCACTCGTGATACATGGCCCTCAACATCTGCATGCCGTCGTCGCCATGCCGCGCCAGCCAGGATTTGACGGCAGCGCCGAACCCATACCAGCCCGGCAGCATCAGGCGGCATTGCGCCCAGCTGAACACCCAGGGGATAGCGCGAAGATCCTCGATACGCCGCGACGCTTTGCGCGAAGCCGGGCGGCTGCCGATATTCAGCGAAGCGATTTCGCCGATGACGGTCGATTCCCAGAAGTATTTCTCGAACCCCGGGGTGTCGTAGACCAGATCGCGATACGCCTTGTAGGCATCGGCGGACAGTTCTTCCATCGCGGTCAGATATTCGGCACGCGGCGCCGCGTGCCCCGCATGCAGAATCGTCGCTTCGAGCGTGGCGGAGGCGAGAATTTCCAGATTGCGGCGTCCGACCTCCGGATTGGAATACTTGGAGGCGATGACCTCGCCCTGCTCCGTGATGCGGATCGCACCCTGCACCGCGCCGCCAGGCTGGGCGAGAATGGCCTGGTAGCTGGGGCCGCCGCCGCGACCCACCGAGCCGCCACGGCCATGGAACAGACGCAGGCCGACGTTGTGCTTCTTGAACACCTCGATGAGCTGGATCTCGGCCTTATAGAGTTCCCAGCCGGACGTCAGGAATCCGCCGTCCTTGTTGCTGTCGGAGTAGCCGAGCATCACCTCCTGCACCCGGCCACGACTTTCCAGGAAGCGGTCGTATTCCGGCAGCGACAATAGCTCGTCCATCACCCGGCCGCAGGCGCGCAAGTCTCCGATGGTTTCGAACAACGGCACGATATTGACGTCGAGCGCGGAGTCCTGCGGACGCATCAAACCGGCTTCCTTGAGAAGCAGCGCGACCTCCAAAACATCCGACGGACTATCCGCCTTCGAGATCACGTAGTTCGGAACCGTGCGCTTGCCGTAGCGCTTACGCACGTCAGCGGCAGCACGCAGAATCTCGAGTTCGGATGTTGTCTCCGGCGAGTACGTGACAAACGAGGACGCGAGTGGTCGCGCTGTCGCCAGCTCCCGCAAAAGGAGTTCGACGCGAGCCTTTTCATCGAGCTTGCCGTAATTCGTGCCCAGCGACACAGCTTCCAGTAATTCGCCGACTGTCCGCTCATGAACATCGGAGTTCTGCCGCAAATCCACCTCAGCCAGATGGAAGCCGAACACATCGACAGCACGGCGCAGGTTGCGCAGCCGGCCCCGAGTCAATGCGCCTGAGCCATTGGCCATCAGGGACAAGTGAAGCACATCCAGGTCGGCCTTGAATTCTTCCGCGGTCTCATAGGGGGCCATGGCGCTCTCGATGCCGGGCGCAGGCTGGCGGTCCTCGAAGGCGGCAACCGTTGCGCTGAGCTTGGCATAGATGGCGCTCAGCGCACGCCGGTAGGGCTCGTGATCACGATGCGGAGACCGATCCGGGGATGACTGCACCAGTTTGGCGAGATTTTGCGACACACCGACGAGCCGGTTATCGAGCGATAGCTCCGAACCCAGCTCATGCACCTCCGCCAGATAATAACGAAGCACACGATTACTCTGCAGCCGCAAGGCTTGCCGCAACACATCGGCCGTCACGAACGGATTGCCGTCGCGATCGCCACCGATCCAACTGCCCATGGTCAGAAAGTTTGGCAACTCGGCCGTCGGGAGTGACAACGACGTCGCCCGCAGCAAATCTTCGATAGCCCCGTAGAGGCGGGGCAGCTCTTTCAGGAACGTGTAATCATAATAGGAAATACCGTTGGCGATCTCATCGCGGACTGTCAGGCGATTACCGCGCAGCATATGCGTCTGCCACAACGTTAGGACGGCGCGCCGCAGAGCTTCCTCGTTGGAGGCAAGCTCCTCCGGCGTCAGCGGCATGTCCCGCTCCGCAAGCAGATGCGCGATCTCCATCTCGCGATCGATCATGCTCTTGCGCCGGACCTCGGTCGGATGCGCGGTCAAAACCGGCACGATCCGCGCCTTGGTGAAGAAATCCTGGAGCGCACTGCGCGTCACACCAGCTTCCTCGGCGCGCCCTAAAGCGTATGCGACGCTACCTTCGCGCGGGGCCGACGCCTCTCGGGCATGCAGGCGTGTGCGGCGGATATGGTGCTGATCCTCGGCAATGTTGGCGAGATGCGAGAAAAAGCTGTAGGCGCGGATGATGTGAATGGCCTGTCCGTGCGACAGGTTATTCAGCATGGTTTCCAGTTCGCGGCGCGCCGACTCGTCCTCGGTTCGCCGGAAACGGACCGACGTTTGCCGGACGTGTTCGACGATATCGAAGATCGCCTCGCCCTGCTGGTCGTGCACCGTGTCGCCCAGAATCCGCCCGAGCAGGCGAATGTCCTCCCGCAGCGGCAGATCCTTCTCGGCGATCTCTGGAGAATAGCTGATATCCATACGTCATCCATCCGGCCGAACCTTTTTGGAACGATGTTCCGATTAGCCAGGTTCAGCAAGCCGTTTTCGGCAACCTAGAGATTGAAACGCGGCGGAATGGCCTCAACGGAGCGCCGCGACCAGCCGCAGCGTCTTATCCCGCCGACCTACCCATTTGGCAAGGCTGTCCTTCAGGGCCGAATGAGCCTCAGGATTTGCGGGAAGGCTTCTCGCGCGTGGTGAACCGGGCGTTCCCCAATCCGGTACCGATGGTCAGGATGCCCCAGCGGGTGTACTCGCTCATGAAGGGCAGCTCGCTGAGCCCCTGGACCACGGCGTCATTATGGATGATGACAGCCGTCTCATGATCACCAATGGCCGGGATCGCCTCGCGGATGCTCGCGGCCAGGTTGAACCGGCGACTCTCCCAGTTGCCCGGCAAATTCTGGGCGCCCGCTTCAATAGAGCCGTCCTCGTTGATCAGCCCCGGGCAACCAATGCCGATCACGGGTGCGATCTGAAGTTTTTCCTTCGTCGCACGCTTGACCAGATCGTTGATCATGTCGATCAGCCGCTCGACCGCCTCGTCGCGCTTGGGGTCATCGTCGGCGTGCCGCCACAGTTCAGACTTCCACACCTGCGCCTTCGACATATCAGCAGCCTTCTTGAGATTGCTGAGCACGACACCAGCACGAATGTTTGTGCCGCCAATGTCGACACCGATGATGCCGTCGTGAGCCTTGATCATCCAAGACGGCATGAGATGAAGCGCGCCGATCAATCCAGCCTCGTCGGGATGGTGCGTGATCGGCTGCAGGCCGATTTTCAATCCATCGGCCTTCAACAACGCTGAAGCACGGCCGATCGCGAGTTCACCGACGCGGCTGTTGCGGAAGCCTCCGCCGATGGCAATGCCTTCGGTATCGCGCCAACCTTTGCACTTCAGAAACCGGCGGATGACGCCGCACAGCTCCTGCGAGAATTCCTCCACTGCGCTGTGAATGGCACCCGCCGCTTCGACATCGCCATCCGTGAGAATTGCGTCCAGTTTCTTCTTGCTGACTTCGTCGGACGGCAGATCTCCAAGCGGATCTTCACCGAGCTTGCGCAGCGGCTTGCGCCACTTATCCAGAATCTCGGTAAATGACGTGCGGCTGGCGCGATCGCCGACGAAACCCTGCTCGTCCTCGATTTCGAGGTTGTAGCTATCCAGCTCGACGCTCGGCAGCACCACGGCTCCGTGCCCTGGAAGCGATCCAACGTTCTTTTCCTGACTGCCCATGACCATCCGAAACGATTGCGATCACGACGCGCAACCGGAAGCGGCATCGTGATCGTAAGCATAAGCGTAAGCACGAATGTAAACGGCTTGGCGGGCGGACAGTTCCGCTCAGGACGACGAGCCTCGGAGACGCTTATTGCGCCTCCGGGATCCTCTGACGCCGAATCCAGCTCGAGCGCACCGGCTCGACGGCCATTTGGTTGCCGCGCCAGGTAAAGCTTTGCCGCACCCACGCCGTGCCCCAAATGCCGAGCACCATGGCATCACGCAGCAGCCACGTGAACGGTGAGCGCCAGGAAAGATGCCAACGGGCGCTGTGCGCCAGCCAAGCCTCACAAGCGAGCCACAGACACAGCAAGCCAACCAGCGTTTCGAAGACCGGTCCATCGAATATCGAGGCAGCGAGCCCAGCAGCGAGCAACGGCGGGAAGACCCCTGTCAAAACCTCGGGCGCAAACTGCAGCGGGAATGACTGACGGCGAAGCTGTGCCCAGCGCAGTTGGCGCGACCAGACAACCCGCGCGCTGCGATGACCGAGGGGCTGGCTGAACGGCCGATCGACGAGGTGTACCGTGCGACCCGCCTGTCTAATAATTTTTGTCGCCGCAGCGTCTTCGGCCGTATCGCGCGCCAAAGCCCCGATACCTCCCGCTGTTTCAAGATCGCCCCGACGCCACAGCATCGTTTTGCCTTGGGAGAATCCATATCCGAGCGTGTCGGTCGCATACTGCCAACGCGCCTGATAGGTATTGAGAAACGCGCATTCGACTTCAGCCCAGAAGCCTTCCGGATGCGAACCGATCGGCGGAGAACACACCAAACCGGTCGTTGTTCCCCATCTCAACAGCAACCGTTGCAGATAGTCGGACGGCATCAGGACGTTGCTGTCGGCCAACACGATCCAATCGTGCTCAGCCGCCGCCCACCCCTTGGCGACGTTGTTGAGCTTCGGGTTCACCGAACCGAGATCATCGCCGATCAACAGCCGCGCTGGCACTTCCGGATGACGCGCGATCAGCGCCTGGGCCAGTCCAGCTGCCGGATCTTCCGCCCGCGCCACGCAGAACAAGATTTCATAGCGTGGATAGTCCAGCGTGAACGTCGAGCCGAGCGTCGCTGCATCGAACGGTTCGACACCGCAAACCGGCCGCACGATGCTGACTGCCGGCATGTCGGCGTCCGCCGCTACTCGTCGATCGCTATACCTGCAACGCCACGCAGCTATCACCGTCGTTACGACATGGATCACGGTCGCCGCAGCGGCAAAGCCGGCGAGACCCCATCCCAGTTCATCCATCATCACGATGCAATCCGAACCAGACACTGATCCTGGCTCTGTGCGCGACTCTTGCGACAGCAATA
>JAEYYQ010000316.1 GCA_023428365.1 Pseudomonadota bacterium
GTATAGCGATCGACATTGCCTTGAAGCATGCCGATTACTGGCGCTGGTCGAAATCGACAGCCGGCGGTCAGTTGCCCTACCGAAACGCGATCCCGCTCGAGATCGTCCGCATTTTCGAGAAGCACGGGTTCATCTGGGGCGGCGCCTGGTACCATTACGACACCATGCACTTCGAGTACCGGCCGGAGCTGCTGCAGTAGAGCCCGGACCCGCCACACGCCTCTCCGGCTTGCCTTGCAGTCTTTATATCAAGCTGTTATAGGCTCCCCGCGCGCTGTAAGATGGCGCGACCCAAGGCATTGGGGGATAGTTTAACGGTAGAACAGCGGACTCTGACTCCGCTAGTCGTGGTTCGAATCCACGTCCCCCAGCCAGCCCTTAAGTGGCCGAATTCCTTTCCATACTCCTTGTCGCATTCTCTCCCGGGACGAAATTGTTCGGTTCGCCGACGGAAAGTCGGCCGAGCGAACGTTCTGTCATGACCGGGGAGTTCGCACTCGGAGCAATCAATGGGGAAATCATGAGAAAATATGCCTTGTTCGGCACACTCGCAGGGTTGGCGATGATGGGCATTGCCGCTGTAGCAAATGCGGCACCTGGATTCTCGACGGCCAACGTGAACATTCGAACCGGACCCGATACCGAGTTTCCGAGTGTCGGGGTCATCCCGGAAGGTGACGTGGTCGACGTCCGCGGCTGTCTGAGGGACGAATCCTGGTGCGACGTCATATGGGCAGGCAATCGTGGCTGGGTCTTCAGCGAGTACCTGGCGTTCGATTATCGCGGGGAGCCAACCCCGTTGCCAGACATCGGGCTATCCGTGTTCCGGATTCCGGTGGTGAGCTTTGTCGGCGTGGATTACTGGCGCCGTCACTATGTCGGCCGTCCCTGGTACAATGAACGTGATCGGTGGACACGATACAAGCCGCGTCCCCGCGTCGGCTGGCGCGCCCCGCCCCCCGGCCCGCGCAATCCGGGTTGGTGGCGATCGGGCTACAAGGTCCATCCGGGCATGCGTCCGCCCCCAGATCGGGGCTGGAAGCGCCCATCCCGCCATGATGGACCGCGCCAAGACGGGCATCGCCGCTAGAAATTTTTCGAGGGGTGGGGCGTAAGCTCCACCCCTTTTTCGCCGTTCTGCCAGCCAGATCGCCGCAGGTTCCCAAACATCCCATCGCCGGATTGAGTGGCATTTAACCCACGGAAGACCGGTAGCCTTCGATAGGGTTAATCGCGCGCCCATCCCCAAATTGCTGAGATCACGGCGTGAGATGCGCGGCCGACCATCGTGTCAGGCCGTTATGACGCGTGACCATGGCTCACACGTATTTCAGATGCCATGTTGGGGCCACAGTGCTGCCTTTCTGTCCTTTGCATAGATCATGGAATATGCGCTCGGTGCATAGTGTGATCCGTGCTGTCAGCAAATGCGGATCTCGATCTTCAACCTTGCTCTCGACAATCAAGGATGGCTTACTTGGGTCTGCAGATAATCAGACCGACAGCATCTTTTATGCCTGCGTGGTTACCCTCGCTCCGGCGTGAATACGCGCTGGGCACACTGCTGGGCTTCGTGATCCTGGCCGCGCTCATGCCGCTGATCCTGGTCGGAGGTTTGGGGATCTATCGGTTTGCTGAAACCGAGCGCGTGTCGGAAATGAAGCGCGTCTCAAGTTTGGCCGCCAGTCTGTCCCAAGCATTGGATCGCGAATTGCGCGGCTTTCTGGACGCAGTCGAAATCCTTGCCGGCCAACCTCATTTGCAAACCGGCAATATTGCCGCGTTCGAGCGCGTTGCCAGAGAAGCGGCCGCAAAGGCTGACGGTCACTTCGTTCTCATCGATAGATCTCTCAATCAGGTCGTCAACACGCGTACCATGCCGGGGGCTCCACTGCCTAAAACGGGCAATCCTGATGGTGTTCGCGAGGTGTTTGAAACCGGCCGTGCGACGGTCGGGGGGCTTGGGCGTGGCGCCGTTGCCAATCGATTGCTGTTTGCGGTGCTGGTGCCCATTTCAGTAAATTCGCAAGTTCGTTACGTGCTGGCGTATGCGCCGCGCAGTGATGCGGTCGTTGAGATCGTCAGGCAAAGCTTTCTTCCGGAAGACTGGTTCGCAGCCGTACTGGATCGAGATGGCCGTATCCTTGCCCGATCATCGCGGCATGAAGAGTTTTTCGGTCGGCTTGCCTCCGATGACTTCGTTTCCAGGCTTGCCGCTCCGCAGGACCTGATCGTGACCACCGATCTCGAGGGGCGCCGGTCCGTCACAGCCCATCACAAGACGGAGCTAAGCCAGTGGCGAGCCGTCGTCTGGGTTCCGGATGCGATCCTCTCTGCCCCCGTCAATAAAGTTTTCTATCTTACTTTGTTCATGGCCGGACTTGCACTGGCGCTGTCCCTCAGTGCGGCCGTTCTGGCTGGACGTATGATCCAGCATCCGGCGCGCAGCGTGGTGAGAGCAGCCAAGGCGCTGGGTGAAGGTCGACCGGTGAGTGTTGCACCAACGCTCATGCGTGAAGCGAACATTGTCGTTGGCACGCTTGCTGAAGCGTCACGTACGATTGCTGCCCGGGAAGGCGCGCTGCGCGAGAGCGAGCAGAGAACGCGCTTTGTGATGCGGGAGCTTTCGCACCGGTCGAAGAACCTGCTCGCGATCGTCCAGGCAATGGCACGGCAAACGGCGCGGGCGTCAGGCGATTACAACGAATTTCAGGAACGTTTCGGCGATCGCATTGCAAGCCTTGCCCGGTCGCAGGATCTTCTCGTGCATCACGACTGGAATGGTATCGGTGTTGGCGATCTGGTCTCAACGCAACTGGCGCCGTTCATCGGCTCGGATCAGAGCCGTCTCTCCGTCACCGGCCCCGCTGTAATTCTACAGCCGGAAGCGGCGCAGACGATCGGCATGGCATTGCATGAGCTCGCCACCAACGCCTCGAAGTATGGAGCGCTGTCGATTCCCTCCGGACGCGTGCTCGTGACATGGGAGGTGAAGCCTGGTGCTGACGGGGATGCGCGTTTCCAGATGCGCTGGCAGGAAGTGGGCGGGCCGGCTGTCGAAAAGCCGACACGTGCAGGATTTGGCCATAGCGTGGTCGAGCGGATGGTCGCCGCGAGCCTCGACGGCCAGGCGCAATTGCAGTGGAAGGCGGACGGGGTTGTCTGGAGCCTCGATGTGCCCGGCAGCTGGCTGGCTGGCGCTCCTCAGAACGCCAAAACCTGAACGCGATGAGTTTCATTCGCGATTGAGCGGAAATTTATGCGGCAGCTGGCGCTTCCGGTGAAGGTAATTCCGTTCGCGTATATTGCTCGATCAACGCGTTGGCGAGTTCCTGCTCTCCGAGAACCACCGAGCTTGCGCCGTAGGATCGCAAGTGATCGGCCTCGGCATCGGAGTGCGCGCGCGCGATGATCTCCAATGTTGGGTTCAATGCGCGAGCTTGCTGTACGATCTGCCCAGCCTCGAACGTGTCGGGAATTGCGACCAGCAAAGTTCGCGCCTTTGCAAGGTTGGCCGCAGCCAGAATCTGTGTCGCATTGCCGGCAATGGCCTCCACGCCGCTTTCCTGCAGTTTCGCGACCGTTTCTTCCTTCTCATCGATCACGAGCAGCGGCGGGGCAGCCAGCTTGAGTGCCTCAACAACGCGCCTGCCGACGCGACCCGCGCCAACAATAACGTTGTGCTCCTCCAAAGTTGTCGTTTCCGGAACCGCTTGAGTCGGTTCTTCCTGCTCACCCTCTTGCGTCAGTGTGCGATCGTAGCGTTCGATCCAGGGCGTCAGCCAGGTCAGGCCTGCAAACAGGGCTGGATTGAGCAGGATGGAGAGAAGAGCACCTGCCAGAATGAGGTCACGCCCTTCTTCCGGTAGCAGGCCAAGAGCCATGCCGAGGCCAGCCAGGATGAATGAGAACTCACCGATTTGCGCGAGGCTGACCGCCACCGTCATGGCAGTGCCGAGCGGATAACGGAATGCCAGCACAATGGCGAGCGCCGCCAGCGATTTGCCGATGACGATGATCAGTACCGTGGCGATGACGGGCAGGGCATCCCTGATCAATATCGAGGGATCGAACAGCATCCCCACCGAGACGAAGAACAGCACCGCGAAGGCATCACGCAGTGGCAATGATTCCGCTGCAGCTTGCTGGCTCAACTGGGACTCACTCAAGATCATGCCGGCGAAGAATGCGCCGAGGGCAAACGATACTCCGAACAGTTCGGCCGCGCCGTAGGCGACGCCCAAGGCAATCGCAAGAACCGAAAGACGAAAGAGCTCGCGTGAGCCGCTGTGCGCGACGTGATGAAGCACCCAGGGGATGACCCGCCGCCCGATGACCATCATGACCACGACGAAGGCGCAGATTTTTGCCAGGGTCCAGCCCAGCGTCAGGGCGATATCAGCCGATTTCGGCTCAAAGCCGGGGGCTATGTCGCCACTCTTATCGAAGAATGGCGCCAGCGCTGGCAGCAGCACCAGCGTCAGAACCATAACGATGTCTTCAACCACCAGCCATCCGACTGCGATATGGCCGCGCTGCGTATTGAGGATGCGCCGTTCCTGCAATGCGCGCAGCAGTACCACCGTGCTGGCGACCGATAGCGCAAGACCGAAGACGATGCCTGCCCCGATGCGCCACCCGAGCGCCCAGGCAAGGCCGATACCCATCAAGGTTGCGACGCCGATTTGCGCAACGGCACCAGGAAGCGCGATGGCTTTGACGCTGACGAGATCGCGAAATGAGAAATGCAGGCCGACGCCAAACATCAGCAGAATGACGCCAATTTCCGCGAGGTCGTGCGCGATGGCCTGATCGGCGACGAAGCCTGGGGTGTACGGTCCCACCATGACGCCGGCCAGGAGATATCCGACCAGCGGAGAGATCCGAAAACGGTTCGCTATTGCACCGAGCAGAAAGGCCAGCACAAGCCCCACAACGATTGTTCCGATAAGGGGGGTGTGCTGAGGCATTCGATCCTTTGACCTGGTTGTCTTGCCGGTGCGCTGTTCCACGATGGATCGTTGCGGAAGCTAGCAGAGGCAGGTTGCGAAGAGGTGTCAGGAGATAAAATTACAAAATCTGCCGCCGAGCGCCAGATACAGTATTGGCCTGCCGGCTAAAAAGACGGCCCCCGCGTCGAATAGGCCGAAGCAGTCGCTCTCTATATTGGTCTGTTGAAGGGGCTGGGCGCAGGGGGCGTCAGCGCCCCAAAAACAAAGAACGCCCTGTCTCCAGGGCGTTCTTTAACTGTCCCGAGATCGGTGGGACGGAAATCAGATCCGGAAGGTGTCCAGCTTCTGACCCTTCTTGAGCGCTGCAACCAGCCAACGCGGCTGACGGCCACGTCCGGCCCAGGTCTGGCTCGGATCGGTCGGGTTGCGGTACTTCACCTTGACCTTGGTGGTCTTGCGCGGAGCTTTGCCCGAAATGAGTTCCGACAGATCAATGCCCGACTTCGCAGCGAGCTCGGAGATCTTGCGCTTGACCTCGGCCTTCTCAGCGTCCTTGCGCGAGGCCATTGCAGCGGCGACGCGATCACGAAGGTCGACGAGCTCCTTGTAGGACATGGCGTCGAGGCCATTCACTTTGGACATACTCTTACTCCTTGTAGTGCCTGAATGTTGAGGTGCGTTTTAAACGCGGCAGAATTTGCAAATAGAGTGCAATTGGTCGCAGCGCTGATATTTATGTCCGCAGACCAGCCTACTTCATGTCGTGTTCGGACTGAATAGGTCGGCAGATGTAATTTTTCCGTTGACGGCGTTCCTGCAGAGGTTTCGTTTCTAGATTATGATGCTTCTGGAGACAATTGCGGAAGAATGTGAGCGCAGATTCATCTCTCCGAATTCACGTCTTGCAGCACAATCGCGGTGGGGGATCGGTATCAGCGAGCTGGCGCTCGGCGATTGAAATGGCGATTTCCGGCGCCGGCGTCAAGATGTTCGTTGTGATTATTGAGAGTTGGCTGATTTCATTTTCAACGCATTCGCGTCGAACTTTGTTCGCGTTTCGATCGGGTTTGCGATTATGGGGTTTACTTAACAGCGCCCGCGCAGAACGGTCTTCAGAACCTTGCCGTAGTTGTTTTTCGGCAGACTATCGACAAATTGATAGTGCTTTGGCCGCTTGAATCGCGCGATTCTGCTGAGACAAAGCGCGTCTAAAATTTCCGTTGTTGCTGTGCCTCCGGGCCGCGCAACGACATAGGCCACGACTTCCTCGCCCCAATCCGCCTGTGGACGGCCGATGACCGCGCATTCGATAACGTCCGGATGTGTCAGTAAGATTTCTTCGATCTCTCGCGGATAGATATTGGAGCCCCCCGAGATAATGAGATCCTTGGAGCGGTCCTTTAGCGTCAGAAATCCGGAGGCATCGACGCTGCCCAGATCACCAGTCCAGAGCCAGCCGCCACGTAACGATTTGTCATTGGCCTCAGGATTATTCAGATAGCCGCGCATGACGCAGTCGCTGCGGGTAACGATTTCACCGACTTCGCCAGCGGGCAATTCGCGGCCATCCTCATCAACGACGCGGAACATCACGCCAGTACGCGCGACGCCGACGCTGGCCAGCCGCGCTTCGTAATCAGGATGGGCGGTCTCGGAATGCATTGTCTTATCGAGCCCCGAAATGGTCATCGGGCTCTCGCCTTGGCCGTAGAGCTGGTAGAATTTTTGCCCGAACCGCGCGATTGCCCTTTGAAGATCGGCCACGTACATCGGGGCGCCTCCATAGATGATCGTCTTCAATCCGCTTATGTCGGTCGAGCTCGCCTGGGCATAATGTGTAAGACGCGTCACCATTGTCGGAGCCGCAAACATGCTGACATTGGAGTATGTCCGGAAGCTATCGAGGACGTCAGCCGGATCAAATCCATTGAGCACGACATTGCACGAACCATGCGCGATATGCGCAAGTCCATACAGGCCGGAGCCGTGAGAAAGCGGCGCTGCGTGCAACATCGTGTCGCGAGAATCGAGGAAATCGATATCGGCGGTATAGGCGTGGACCATGAAGAGCAAATTGCGGTGTGAGAGTACAGCGCCTTTGGGCCGACCGGTTGTTCCGCTCGTATAGAACAGCCAGGCATCGTCCTCTGGGTTGCTGGCGACGCGAAACACCGGATCCCCGCGCAGAAGCCGCGCATAATCTTGCGTGCCGGTGGAGATGATGAGAGGCCAGGTTTCGTCGGCCTCGGCCGTCATGGTTTCTGCGATGTGGGGCGTTGCCAGGACGAGGCGAGCGGAGCTGTTTGCAAAAATCCAGGCAAGTTCTTTCGGATGCAGCTTTGCATTTATGGGAACGGCGGTGAGACCGGCGCGCCATACGCCGTACAGCACGGGAAAGAATTCCGCGCAGTTTTCCATGACGATCGCGACGCTATCACCCCGCTTCAGACCATGATGGTCGAGCAAGGAGCCGGCAATCGCCGCAACGTGTTGCTCGAAGGCGGCGTAAGTGATGACGGTGTCATTGGCGATGATGGCGGGATTGTTCGGCAGACGCCTGGCGATAGCCTGTAGGCTCAGGGAAAGGTTCATCGGCTGCACGCGCTGTTTGATGCACTGATTGCATCACCAGCTTAGAAGCCTTTGGCTGTGATAGAAACACGGCAGAGAAACGCCCCTTGATCTAGGTCGGGTTGGACGAGCCTCAGTTTTTCAGGAATTGATTGAGCAACTCGCGGGCTTTTTTCTTCGTCTTATTGTCGTCAGCGTCGCCCTCATTGCCGAGCAAGCCGCGCACAACTTCGTTTACATCCTTGCCCTTGAGTTGCCGGCCGACTTCCTTCGCGGCTTCGATAACTTTGTCCGGATCCTTCAGGACGCTATCGAAATCCGGTTGAACGTTGGGACGATCCCAGGATCCCGTGATTTTTACAGGCAACTCAAATCCCTGTTGCGATGGCGTTCCGGTCTGCCCGAGTGAGGCGACGAGTTTTGGTCGCATGAGATAATTGAGCGTGCGGCGCGGCAAATCGGCTGTCCCGGCACCGGTGACGCGCAAAACGGGGCTCGTCAGGCGCAGATCGCGATTTTCGGCGATGCCGTTGGTGATTTTGAACGTCGCAGCCAGCTCGCTGAATTCGGTTTTCTGTTTGAGATTGCGATCGAGGTCAGGAAGCTTGCCCTTCTGCAATCCGCCGATCATCTGGGGAATGTTATAGCCAACCAGAGCTCCATCACGGAACGCAAACTCCGCTTCACCAGCCAAGGTCTCGACCATTTGGCGTTCGGTCTTGCCGCGTCCAGCGACGGCGACGAAAACACGGCCCTTTCCTGAGATCCAGTCGAACTCGGACGAATCTTTGAGGAACTCGAAAGCCGAAACATCGCTGAACTGAAGCTTTGTTTGAAGTGTCGACTCGGCATTCGAGGCATCCAGCCGCATCAAGCCTTCGCCCTTGCCGCCATAAATCTGCATGTCCTCCAGGCGCGCGGTCAAAACGCGATTATCGATTGTGGCCTCGATGCGCGCGGTGCCGGTTTTCACATCGCGGTAAAGAACACGATCCGTCGCCAGCCGAATTGTGCCATCGAACAGCCCGAGCGATGCGAAGTTGAAGGGAACCTCGCTCCAGCCATGACGTGCGACAAAACCGCGAACCTGCGGTTCTGCTGGGCCGTTGCCGCTTGGAGACGCGCTCTCGCGCTGAATGAGATCCTCGATGGACTGCGCAGGTTCGGTCTGCCGATGACGCTGTCGTTTTTCGCCACCGTTGCCCCGATGGCGTTCGCGCTCACGGACGCCTGGATCGCCGAGCGGCAGCAATTGATTGATGTCGAGCGCACTGAGGTGCAGATCGGCGTTCACCAGCGGTCGTGGTCCGTTCCAGCCCTCGTGACTGATCGTGCCACGGATGTGCGTGTCGTCGAGCAGGATGTCGG
>JAEYYQ010000320.1 GCA_023428365.1 Pseudomonadota bacterium
CTCCATGCAAAGAGCGGCATCTTGTGCAGGCTCATGCCCGGGGCACGCATATTGAAAATGGTGGTGATGAAATTGATCGCGCCGAGGATCGACGAGGCGCCCGACAGATGGATCGACAGGATCACGAAATCGACCGCCGGCCCGGGCTGTCCCAATGTCGACAGCGGCGGATAGAGTGTCCACCCTCCGCCGTGACCGGTGGCTCCGGGAGCACCTTCGACAAAGCCTGAAATGCAGAAGAGAACAAACGACACGACGAGTAGCCAGAACGAGATGTTGTTCATGCGCGGGAACGCCATGTCTGGCGCTCCGATCATGAGCGGTACCAGCCAGTTGCCGAAACCGCCGATCAGCGCCGGCATGACCACGAAGAAAATCATCACCAGTCCGTGCGCGCTGACGATCATGTTGAAGACCGTCGGGTCGGCGAACAGCTGGAGTCCCGGTTCTTGCAGTTCGATCCGGATCAGGACCGAAAGCGCCGTACCAACGATCCCGGCAAGGCTCGCGAAGATGAGGTAAAGCGTGCCGATGTCCTTGTGATTGGTTGAGAACAACCAGCGTCGCCAGAAAGAGGATCTTTCACGGGGATCGGTCGCCGCAAAATCAGCAGTGTGCTTGTTCATCGCCATCAGCCTCCGGCGGCCGGCGGCGCCAAAGTCCTTCGGCGAACGAACTACGCCGCGATGGAGCAATGGCTTCAACAGCCGCACTCCCATCTTGCGCGATAGAATAAAGCAAGCAAACGAATTTAATAGGCGCTTGAGTGCAATAAAAATGCTATATTGGGTATAGGAGGTATCTCAGTGGATATCGAACTGGCTCGGACTTTTCTCGAAATCGTCAAGACGCGGAGCTTCGTGCGCGCAGCGGAACAGCTCAACGTCAGTCAGACTGCCGTCAGCGCTCGCATCCGGACATTGGAAGAGCAGCTCGGCCGCCCCGTGTTCGTTCGCAACAAGAATGGTGCCTCGCTAACGCCAGCCGGCGAACAGTTCCTGCGCTATGCGCCGATGTTCGTGCAGCTCTGGGAGAGGGCGCGTCATCAGGTTGCCGTCCCAAAGGGAAGGCGAGCCGTGCTCAGCATCGGCGGTGAACTGAGCTTATGGCATCCCTGGCTCGTGGATTGGCTGCGTTGGATGCGCCGTGTCGCGCCGGACGTCGCTTTACGTGTCCAGGTCGGCCTGCCGGAAAGCCTGACCGATCAAGTTGCTGCGGGCGCGCTCGATGTCGCGGTCGTCTATGCACCTCAGTACCGGCCCGGCGCGCGCGTCGAACGGCTTCTTGAGGAGAAGCTTGTGCTGGTTACGACCGACCCGGATACGCAGGCTGTTGCGCCCGATAACTATGTCTACGTCGATTGGGGGCCCGATTTCGCGCACCACCACGAACTCAGCTTTCCTGAGGATACCAATCCTGGGCTGTTTGTTGGCCTTGGTCCGCTGGCGCTGACATACATTCTCGAAGCGGGAGGATCGGGATATTTTCGCCAGCGCGTCGTGGCTCCGCTCATTGCTGAGGGGAAACTGCATCTCGTTGCCTGTGCGCCAAGCTTTGTTTATCCCGTCTATGCCGTATGCTCGGCACATACTGACGATGAGTTGACCACGCTCGCGCTTGATGGCCTGCGCGGCATCGCTGCGGCAGGCAAAGCCGAGGCGGGTTCCTGAAAAGCAAAACTCGCCAGCGGCGCGCGCTGCTATCCGGATGACTTCGCAGTCAGCTTTCCTGCAGTCACGCGAGACGCGCCAACGCCATTGTTCGCGACGCTCAGATTGACCAGAGTTGTTGTGTCTCCGATCAAGAGCTGACTTCTGCTGCTGACACTCTGTTCGTCGATCTTCAGAGAAGGGCTGACATCATCGCGTTGCCGGCTGCAACGCTGGCTCCAATATTTGGCGAAAGTCTCTCGGCTTGAGTGCAATGCTGGCTAGCGTGTGCTGATCAAGAGTTTCGAGAAATGCGGCAAGTGCCTGGTTCAGAACGCGGGGCAGACGACAGCATCCGGTGATGACGCATTGATTGCCTGTCGCGAAGCACTCGACCAGAGCAAAGTCCGGCTCCGTATCTCGGATGACAGCACCAAGCCGGATTTCGCCCGCGGGTCGCGCCAGCTTAAGCCCTCCAGAACGCCCGCGTACGGCAGTCAGATAGCCGGCGCGCGTCAGCGTATTGACCACCTTCATCAGGTGGGCTCGAGAAATCTGATAAGACCCAGCCATTTCCTCAATCGTGACGCGGCGGTCGCCGGCGGCGTGCACGTACATGAGCACGCGGAGAGCAAAGTCGGAGAACTTGGTGAGCTGCATGATAACCTGCGCCAGCCTGCATTAGATTCATTCTTGACATATCTTATTGGCGGGGGCAACTTTCTATAGATGCATTTGAAATGTATCTTTATGAGGAAGCCATGCTCCAAACCCTGGAACGCCCTCGCTCCGACGCGCGCAATACGAACTCCGAACCCGCTTCCTCCAGCGAGGCGGATCAGCTCCCCAGTACACATGTCGAGCAGGACGACGGTCTGTTGGCAACGGCCGGACCGATCATGATGCTGTGTTATGGAATTGCCTTCATCACAGCAGTGCTCACATTTATGGGTAAGGGTGAAGCGTTGATTGCTGTCGTGATCAGCATTGGCTTTGCGGTGATGTTCTTCACGATACCTCTGCTGATGATGCGCTTACGCGCCCGGCACGATGTCCGTTGGTGCCAAGCAGAGCGGCATCGCCAGAGCGACCAGGTCGACACCTATACGGGTTTCATAGATCGCACGTCGGCCGTAAGCCACATGGTTATCGTGCCAGTGGGTGTTGCGATGGCCTTCATCGGCTTTGCAGTGATCTGGACCATGGTCCGGCCATGAGGCAGCTATGACTTTCGTCGTCACTCAGAACTGCATCAAGTGCAAATACACGGATTGCGTGGAGGTGTGTCCGGTCGATTGCTTCTACGAAGGCGAGAACATGCTCGTCATTCATCCTGACGAGTGCATCGATTGCGGCGTGTGCGTGCCTGAATGCCCGGCTGAGGCGATCTTCCCGGACACCGAGCCCGCGGCGACGGACCACTGGCTTGAGATCAACCGCACCTATGCGGATCGCTGGCCCAACATCACAGCAAAAAAGGCACCGCTGCCAAATGCCGAGGCGGAGAACGGACGCACGGGCAAGGCCGCCGAGCTGTCGCCTAATCACGGTCAAACCGAGGACGAGACATGACAGCCTCAATATTTAAATGATCGAACTGGTTACATAAGCACAGCGTTTAATAAATGATCAAACGGAGGATAAAAATCGGTTCCCGCCGAAAAAACCGGCAAATCATATCCCCGAGAGCGCTTTGCTACTGACGCCCCAAATTATGATCAGTCCAAAAGCTCCTCTGCTGACCCACGCGCCGCGCCTTCGCCATGAGAGCATAAGGACTTTTGTCCAGCCGTTCGATTTGGACGCGCTCGCCTTTCCTGACGGCAAAGCAGCGCCCTTCAGCCATGTAGTCCCTCTTTTGCTGATGGCTCAGCCAGTAGTTCTGCCTGAGTTCGCCTCGAGCCAGCGCACTGAAATCCTGGCGCTCCCAACAGGCGATTGAGTCCTTCATCATACGTTGTGAGCGTTCGGAGGAGTTCCCCGCGCTCGCTTGAGAGAAGCACAAAAACAAACCCAGCAAAGGGATGATGACCTGTCGCATACCCGACTAACGCGGATTTCCCGAAGAAAGTTCGTTTGACCGAGTGTGTTTAAGTTCGAGCCAGGATCGTTCAGCACGCAGGGCCGTTGATCGTTCGTGGATCTGACAGGATGGGCCAGTAGCCGTAGAGCCAAATGAGAAAGGCCATGCTCCACGCGATCGCGCTCAGCGCATGAGGGCCGCCAGGTACCGGCACCCCGAAATCCGGCAAAACCCGCAGGGCAGTCGCAAGGATCAGCAGCGCGAACGCCGCTTTCGCGGCCCACGGAAATGGAAATCTGTGTCCGGTATGGAACAATCCGGCGATGGACAGGACGGCGAGCACACTCATGCCGAGACCGCCCAGCAGAGCGATATGCCAGCCTGACGACTCGATGATCGGTGCGCCGAGTCGCGCCCCGCCGATGACAAGAAGGCCAACGCCCGCCAACGTCGCCGCGCAGAACAGGCAAAGAATCTCGGCACGAAAGAACGACCGGCCAATGAACGATTCGCTGGCCCTGTCCAAAAACGCTGCGCCCGTGGCGAGCACAAGATAGCCGCGGGCTTCCGTCGACAGCCCGGCGAGCTCACCGACAATGGCCAGCAGCACAAGACCCGCAGCGAGGTTCTGGCGGCCAGGATGCGGACGATAGGGGCTGGTTGCCTCGCTGGGATCGAGCACGCGGTTGGTGACGGGAACGGTGATCCGCGCCAGCGCGAAGCCGAGCACGCCAAGAAATGCCAGACCCACCACGCCAATGCCTTGCGAGGCCCGTGCGAGGTCGTCAGCGAGGAATCCGTAGCGTGTCGCAACTTCGGCAGCGAGCAGAACCGACAACCATAGTAACAGGCCAGACAGGTCTGTAGACCGACGCTGCCAGCTCACGTGGGCAACGTACGCAAGAAGACTGGCAAGCCAGCCGATGTCGGCGACGGCGCCCAACGCACCAAGAGCATCGAACCCGAGGATACCCACACAGCGGCCCACGCCCCACAGACAGGCGAACATCAGCAGGATGGTCTTGCCCGGACGCCGGGTATCGGTCCATTCAGGAACCGCAGTGGTCACGAAACCAATCAACGCTGCTCCATAGGCGCCGATCAGCATTTCGTGAGGATGCCATAAGGTCGGCGGCACATCGCGCGCCAGCGGCAGATCGAAGCCCAGCACCAGCACCCACAGAAACGGCCAGACCGCCGCGTAAAGTGCAGCCAGCGGAAAGAACAGGCGCAATCCTTCGTCCGTCAGCACGGTCAGCAGCGGGACGGCTTGGCTATCGGAGTCGGATGTCACGGGCGATGACGTCATGGCAGCCGTCGCTCGTCGACATCGTTGACGTGATGGAAAAGGTC
>JAEYYQ010000426.1 GCA_023428365.1 Pseudomonadota bacterium
CGGTCGGGATGTCGCGCGCGGAAAGAACGTGCAGATCGGGGCATGGATCGACGGTGCCATGCCCATGCGTGCTGAAACCATCCGGGGATATGTGCAGGGGATGCACACCAACTGGCTCACGCAGAAGGCGCGCGAACACTACGGTGCGGCCACCTTGGCCGGGGCCTTCAATCTCGAGATTCGCTATCGCTACAATCCCAGCGTTCTGAGCCTTGTGGCCATGGTGCCAGCCATCATACCAATGCTCCTGCTGATGATTCCGGCGATGCTGGCCGCGCTCAGCGTGGTGCGCGAGAAGGAGCTCGGCTCGATCATCAATTTCTATGTCACGCCCGTGACGCGCATGGAGTTCCTGATCGGCAAGCAGCTCCCGTACATTGCGCTCGCCTTCATGAACTTCCTGATGTTGACGGCATTTGCCATCTTCGTATTCCGAGTGCCATTCACCGGCAGTTTCCTGACGCTCGCGGCCGCCGCGCTGCTTTATGTGATCATCACCACCGGCATGGGGCTTGTCATCTCCTCCTTCATGAAGAGTCAGATTGCAGCCATCTTCGGCACGGCACTGATCACGCTTATTCCGGCCTCGCAGTACTCGGGCGTGATTGATCCCGTGTCCTCGCTGGAGGGCATGGGTAAATTAATCGGCCAGATCTATCCGACCACCTATTTCGTCACGATCTCGCGTGGAATATTCTCGAAGGCACTGAGCTTCGGCGATCTCGCATCTTCCTTCATCCCCCTGCTCATAGCCATCCCGGTCATCTATGCCCTGGGAGCGACCCTTCTCAACAAGCAGGCACGGTAGACGATGCACCTCACGCATGTCGTCAATCTGGGTATCAAGGAAATGCGCGGTCTCGCGCGTGACCCCGTCCTGCTGTTCCTGATGATCTACTCCTTTACCCTGTCGATCTACACAGCGGCGACGGCCATGCCCGAAACGCTGAACCGTGCGGCGATCGCCATCGTCGACGAGGACCACTCGCCCGTGTCCTCGCGCATCATCACGTCGCTTTATCCGCCATTCTTCGTACCACCGCAGATCATCACGCAGACCGAGATGGATGCCCGGATGGATGCCGGTCTCGACACGTTCGCACTCGACATTCCACCCAATTTCCAAAGAGATCTGCTCGCGGGCAAGTCACCGACCATCCAGCTCAATGTCGACGCGACGCGCGCCGCGCAGGCGTTTACCGGGGGTGGCTATGTCCAGGCGATCGTATCGGCGGAGATCGACGAGTTCCTGAGTGGTCATCGCGGTGAGGCCAGTGTGCCGGTGGAATTGGCACTCAGGACGCGCTTCAATCCCGAGCTCAACAAAGGCTGGTTCGGAGCCATCTCGGAGGTCATCTCGTCGATCGCCATGCTCTCGATCGTGCTCACGGGTGCAGCACTCATTCGCGAGCGCGAGCACGGCACGATCGAGCACCTCCTGGTCATGCCGGTTACGCCGTTGGAGATCATGGTGAGTAAGGTCTGGTCGATGGGCCTGGTTGTCTTGATCGCGTCATCGCTCTCGATCCTGGTCGTCCTGCAGGGGTTGCTCCGTGTTCCCATTGCAGGCTCGCTTCTCCTGTTCATGGCCGGGACAGCGCTGATGCTGTTTGCGACAACATCGCTGGGGATCTTCCTCGGGACTATTGCCGGCTCGATGCCCCAGTTCGGCCTGCTGATTATGCTCGTGCTGTTGCCGCTCGAAATGCTTTCCGGCGCCATGACGCCGCGCGAGAGCATGCCCGATGTTATCCAATTTCTGATGCTCGCGGCGCCCACGACCCACTTCGTCATGCTAGCGCAGGCAGTGCTCTTCCGCGGGGCGGGCCTAAGTGTCGTGTGGCCGCAACTTCTTGCGCTCGTTCTTATTGGCGCCGCGTTGTTTGCCCTGGCGCTCAGCCGTTTCAGACAGTTCTTGCGATGATTGTGCGGAAAGATCGGCATAACGCAGGGGCCTGAGAGATTACAGATGCCTGTCGATGGCCTGAGCCGTCAGTGCATTATTGCTGCTTGTCACGCATGTCTGTTGTTGTTGGGCAAGCTCAACAACGCTGACAATACGTGTTGAGACGATGTCGGCTTTCTCTGCTCCGTGACAATCAGACCGAAGTGCGCCCTGGAATACCCTCGACTTATCTTGGTTGAACGGGTTGGTGGCGTCAGCTATCCTGACTGCCCAGGTTTTCCCGAAGAAATGCGAACAATCGCTTGTCCTGCGATTGCGAGACGTTGAACCGCATGAACCTTTTGGCCGATTGGGACAGACTGAACACGTTTCCGGGCGCGAGGACTATGTTTTCGGCGAGTGCCGCATGCGCCAAATCTGCTGCATCGACCCCTTCGGGCAGTTGGCACCACAAGAACATGCCGGCTTCCGGCTGTATCCACGGCTCGATGCCGAGCGATTTCAATCGGCGAGCGACATCGACTCGTGCGGTCGACAGCCGTTGGCGCAGTCGCTCGATATGCTTGCGGTAGCTGCCGTCGCGCAACGCACGATGCAGCACTTCGGCATTAAGCCTCCCGCCGCCGAATGATGTGGCGATCTTCAAATCGACCAGCCCTTCGATCCAGTCCTGCCGCGCCGCGATGAAGCCGCATCGAATGGACGCCGATAGGGTCTTGGAAAAACTTGCGATGTGGACGACGCGATTGACGCCGTCGAAGGCCGCGAGTCTCGAAGCAGGAGTGTGCTCGAAATCCGCGAAGATATCGTCTTCGACAATGGTCAACTGCGCCGCTTCCGCGAGCTTGAGCACCTGATGCGCCGTAACTGGCGAAAGCCCGGCCCCCGTCGGATTGTGTAGTCCTGAGTTCGTGATGTAGACGCGTGGTCTCTCCTCGGCGAGCACCTTGGCGAAACTTGCGATATCGGGGCCGGTTGGCGTGTATGCGACGCCGACCACTTTGACTCGATGGGCGCGCAGGAGCGCATGGAAATTAAAATAGCACGGGTCGTCCACGAGGATGGTATCGCCCGGCTCGATCAGGAACCGACACAGCAAATCTATGGCGTGCGTTCCGGACTCCGTCAGCAGGATCTGCTGGGGACCAACAATGATGCCGCGCTCGCTCATGCGCCGTGCCATGAGCTGCCGCAGGGGCAACAAGCCGAGCGGTGTTCCGTACTCCGCGAGCGCAGCATCATCCGCCCGAGCAAGCGCGCGCAGTGCTGAACGGAGTGATGCTTGCGGAAACCAGGACTCCGGCAGCCAGCCGCAACCCGGTCGCAACACATCCTGAGCTGCTTCCAGCGATTGACGGGATACCCACAGCGGATCGACTTCCCGCTTCGACCTTGGGTCGATATCAGCGAGCGACAGCGGAACTGACGGCGCGGCGACGTAGAAACCCGAGCCCGGCCGCGATTGGATGACACCCTCTGCGGCCAGCCGATCGTAAGCATCGACGACCGTGGAGATAGAAACCTGCATGGCGCTCGCCGTCGCCCGAATGGACGGCAGTTTGTCTCCGCGCGCGAGGGTACGCGCAGCCACGCGTTGGCGCACCGCCGCCATCACGGCAGCAACGCGAGTGCCACCAACCACCGGCACATTTTTCACCATCTGTATGGTCCAGTGCATCAGTACAGTTTAACTAAACTGTACGAGACTGTGACTGTCATTGCCAGCCCATTGAGCCGATACCAGGGCTATCGGAGGGCTGGCGATGGACAAAACAACAAGCGGGCTCATCAACGGATTGCTGGGGGTGATCATCTTTAGCGGGTCGCTTCCGGCAACTCGTACGGCCGTCGCTGAGTTCGACCCGGTATTCCTCACCGGAGCGCGCGCGGCGATTGCGGGCGCCTTGGGGGCAGGGCTCCTGTTTTTATCAGGTGAGAAGCGCCCCGCGCGATCCAACGGCATCCCGCTGCTGGTCGTCGCTTTCGGAGTTGTTGTGGGCTTTCCGCTTCTCACAGCAATGGCGCTGCAGTATGTGACAGCGGCTCACTCGATCGTCTTCATCGGGCTGCTGCCACTTTCAACGGCAATCTTTGGCGTCATGCGAGCAGGTGAAAAGCCACGTCCGGCGTTCTGGCTGTTCTCCGCACTAGGCAGTGCGCTTGTCGTGGGGTTCGCGCTGTCACAAGGCCTGACAGCGTCGCCGATCGGCGACGGCCTCATGCTCGCTGCCATCGTCGTCTGCGGCCTAGGCTATGCCGAAGGTGCAAAGCTCTCGCGGACCATGGGCGGCTGGCAGGTGATATCCTGGGCGTTGGTGTTGTCGCTCCCGATCATGGTGCCTCTCGCGGTTCTCTCCGTGCCGACCAACTTTGCCAGCATCGGCCGGCCGGCGTGGTTCGGGCTGGTCTATGTCTCGCTTTTCAGCATGCTCATTGGCTTCGTTTTCTGGTACCGGGGGCTCGCCCAAGGTGGAATTGGCGCCGTCGGGCAATTGCAACTGCTGCAACCGTTTTTCGGCTTGGTCTTGGCGGCCACACTGCTCGAAGAAAGCGTGAGTGCGACGATGCTGGCAGTGACTGTTGGAGTAGTCCTGTGTGTGGTCGGCGCGAGGCGGTTCGCCGGTTAGGGTCGCTGTCAACGCCACGTCAGCTATCAATGGTGAACCGGCCACACTAGTTCAATCGCTCAGATGCCGTCCTATCGATCTGCGATGTTCGAACGAGGCATCCCACAAGCTGCTATCCTGTTACAAGCAGTCGGTGGCGCACGTGACGCCTATCACTTTCATGAGCTGCCCGTTCCCTACACTGTTTCCGCCTTTGCCGAAGGCGATCGATGACGCGCAGATCGCCATCGATGACATCTGGTATGTGAGCCAATGCGCCAACGATGAGCCTCCTCTCCAACTCGGTATCCGTCATAATACCTGCTGCAGAGCCGCTGCGGCATCGCCCATGCGGCTCGTCTTAATGCGCGGCAGGCCGAGCCAGCGTGCCATCAGGCGGATTTCATCGGCGAGCGCGGCAACGAATACGTCGGCAGCAACGCCGGGTTCGCAATGCGCCGACAGCACGTGCAACGTCTCTGCCTCGCGCTCCGCCTTGAGGTCGACACGGCCGACGACGCGATCACCGAACAAAAACGGCAGCACGTAGTAGCCGTGGGTGCGCTTGTGCTTTGGCGTATAGAGCTCGATGCGTATATGCGCGCCGAACAACGTTTCCGCGCGATCGCGATGCCAGACAAGCGGATCGAAGGGGGCGAGAAGTGCGCGCGCTCGGACCGTCTTCGGCCGGCGCGCGTCCGCGTGCACATAAGCTGGTACCTTCCAGCCCTCGACCGTCACTTCACGCAGCGTGCCAGCCTCCACGAGATCGCGAATGGCTTGCCTGGCGGCACTCGAACCGAGACGATAGTAGTCGCGCAGACATGCCTCGGTGCCGATGCCAAGGGCGCGCGC
>JAEYYQ010000483.1 GCA_023428365.1 Pseudomonadota bacterium
GAAGTCGTAGCCTGCGCGCGGCGCGTAAGGGCCGTCCTGACCGAAACCTGTGATCGAGCAATAGACCAGCTTCGGATTCACTTTCTTCAACGAAGCGTAATCGAGGCCATATTTGACCAATCCGCCGACTTTGAAGTTCTCGATCACCACATCCGATTTTGCCGCCAATTGCCGGATCAGCTCCTGGCCCTTGGCGCTCGTGAGATCGACCGTCACCGACTTCTTGCCGCGATTGGCGCAAGCAAAATAGCCTGAGAGCCCCGGATCCGACTCGCTTGGCGCGACCGCAAATGGCGGGCCCCAGGCGCGCGTATCATCCCCCTCGCCCGGCCGTTCGACCTTGATGACCTCGGCGCCCATGTCGGCCAGAAACTGTGCGGCCCACGGCCCCGCGAGCACGCGCGACAGATCAAGAACCCGAATGTGGGACAGTGGAGCGGCCATCAAGCAATTCCCTCGTGCGGCGTTGTGCGCTAACGATTACTGACGGTTAGCACGAATGCCAGCGCCAATATCCTCTGAGCGTTGGATTTTCCTTGCCAGCGAGCCACGCCAACGATGAACGAGCAAGTCCGCTCTGCTGAAATCACGGAAGAATTCCCGGTCGCCGGAGATCCCGGTGCGCTGGAGGCGATGTATGCTGCGCCGCAACAGAAACCCGCCTCGCGCGATACGCAGGACACGCGGAACGAGGCAGCGCTCATTCAAGCCTATCGTGACCGCGGCTTCCTGCGGAGCAAGCTCGATCCTCTTGGCTTAGCGCCGCTGCCTGACGTGTCCGAACTGGATCCGCGCAGCTACGGGTTCAGGGGTGAGGAGACCACTGCACGTGTCGCAGCTCTCGAAGCTGCCTACTGCGGATCGATCGGCTGGGAGTTCGGCCATATTCACGATACGGAACGGCGACGCTGGCTTGAGATGCGCGCCGAAAATGTTCCGGATGTCCCTGATGAGGTAACGCAGCATACGCTGCTGGCCCAGCTTGCTCGCGCGTACACCTTCGAGACGACGCTGGCGCAACGTCTGCCTGGGGCACGACTATTCGGTCTCGGCGGTGCTGAAAGCTTTGTTGCTCTGCTGAACACCCTGGTGGCAGCAAGCGTCCCGCACGGGCTCACAGACGTCGTCATCGGCGGTATGCATCGCGGTCGGTACAATCTCATCGCCAACGTCTGCGGCAAGCCGCTCGGCGCGTTGCTGGCTGAGATTCAGGGACGCCCAGCGGTGCCGGAAGGAATGGAAGTGTCGTCAGACGTTTCCTACCATCTCGGCTATTCGGGCGAGCGCGAAATCGCGGGTCGCACTATTCGATTTTCAGTTTCGCCGCATCCCTCGCATTTGCAGCTCGTCCCCATCATCTCGCAAGGGCGCGCGCGCGCACGGCAGAGCACCGCCGGCATCAGCGATCCGCGCGCGGCCATATTGCCCCTGCTGCTGCACACCGATGCCAGCTTCGCGGGTCAGGGCTTGGTGGCCGAGATGTTCCAGCTCTCGCGCCTTGCACCGTACGATCTCGGCGGCACGATCCATGTCGTGATCAACAATCAGCTCGGCTTCACCACCATGCCGGAGGAGGGCCGCTCCGCACGGCATCCCACCGACATCGCCAAGCTGGTCGAGGCTCCGGTTCTGCACGTGAATGGTGACGATGCCGACGCTGTCTATCGCGTTGCCCGCGTTGCAGCGGACTGGCGCGCCGCATTCGGCAGCGACATCGTGATCGATCTGGTCTGTTACCGCCGCCCCGGTCACAACGAGATCGACGAGCCACGCTTCACGCAACCGCGAATGTATCAGGCGATCGATACACGTCCGCCCGTGCATGAGATCTACGCGGCGCAATTGGCAAACACGGATAGGGCCGCGGCCGTCATCTCCGACGCCGTCACCGCGATGGGCGAGGACATCAAAGCCGGTTTCGACGCCGCCAAATCCTATGCCGTCAATCGCGCGGACTGTTTTGAGGGCGCGTGGACTGGCTTCGAAGCCGGCACTGTCGCAGACATGCTGCAAGCGCCGTCCACCGGACTGCCCTTCGAGACACTCCAGCGTCTCGTTACGCACCTGACGACGCCCCCCGCAGGTTTCACCCTTGATCCGAAAGTGGCGAAATTCCTCGATGAGCGTCGCCGCAGCGCCGAACCCGGCCAAGGCGTGAACTGGGCCACGGGCGAAGCTCTCGCGCTCGCATCATTGGCCGACGAGAGTATGCCCGTCCGCTTCAGCGGTCAGGATGCCTTGCGCGGCGCGTTCTCGCAGCGGCATCTGGAATTGCACGACAGGGAGACAGGCGCACGGCATCTGGTCTTCGACGGTCTTGGCTCGATCCCGGTCGAAGCCCACAATACGCCGCTCATCGAGCACGCCGTACTTTGCTACGAGTACGGCCTAAGCCTTGCCGATCCGCGGCGTCTCGTCGTTTGGGAAGCGCAGTTCGGTGAGTTCCTGAACATCGCGCAGCCCGTCTTCGATCAGTGTATCGTTTGCAGCGAAGACCGCTGGCTGAGATCAACCGGTCTCGTCATTCTGTTGCCGCACGGGCTCGATGGCGGCGGTCCCGACCATTCCACTGGACGACCTGAGCGTTTGCTGGCCGCTGGCGCAGGG
Organism: Pseudomonadota bacterium; assembly: GCA_023428365.1. GTDB lineage: Bacteria > Pseudomonadota > Alphaproteobacteria > Rhizobiales > Hyphomicrobiaceae > ZC4RG25. The sequence goes on from JAEYYQ010000483.1 coordinate 2,608, forward strand.
GCAAACATCATCGTCGCCAATGCGTCGACGCCGGCCAATTTCTTTCATCTGCTGCGCCGGCAAATCGCCTGGTCTTTCCGCAAGCCACTTGTCGTGCTGACACCGAAGGCACTGCTCCGGCATAAGGGCTGCACGTCTCCCATCGAGGACTTCGGTCCCGGCACATCGTTCCGTACGGTGATCGATGATGAGACCGTCTCCGACGCGCGCCGCGTGGTGCTGTGCACCGGCAAAGTGTTCTACGAACTTTCGCAAGCGCGCGCTGCGGCTGGGCTCGAACGCG
>JAEYYQ010000486.1 GCA_023428365.1 Pseudomonadota bacterium
CGGCAGGTCGACGTCGACGCCCTTGAGATTGTGCTCGCGCGCACCGCGCACGGAAATGGACTTGCGATCGTGGGACATGGCCTGAGGGTGTAGCCGAAGGTGAGAGGAGCGGCAATTGCACCGCAACATATCTCATCAGCGCCTATATGGGAGCCGGATCGTCGCGATACCAGCTAAGCTGCTGCCAGCTCATGCCAGGGCTGAAGCTGCGGCGTCGCCGAACGTGATGACGGACCCGCCTCCCGCCGTTTCGGCCGGATGACGAGGGGCGCTCGATGACATGGGTTCTTTCAGCAGTCATGCCCGTGCAGGCGGGCATCCAGGTGGGATTCCGAAGGTGATCGACTCGCGATTCTGGATTCCCGCCTCCGCGGGAATGACGGTTGTGTGGAGGAGCGGAACGACTTGGTTGTCCACGCCCCCTCTCCCCACTTCCCCTTAGATCTTCTGGCCGACGTCGATGCGGTTGCCGTCCGGGTCCTCGAACACGAACGCCCTGAGACCGTAGTCCTTGTCCTGCAAGCCCTTGATGATGCGCAGTCCCTGACGCTGGCAGATCGCATGCAGCGCATCGACGTTGTCGACCATCATGTGCGCCACATTGAACGGCGGGGCCTTGTGGTTGGGCTGCAACGTCAGGTGCAGCTCCGCCGCCCCCTGCTTCAGGATCATGAAACCGACCGGATTGCCATTCTGGAACATCTTCCTGAACCCCAGCACGCCGACATAGAAATCGTGCGCTCTGGTGATGTCTTTTACTGGGAGCATAGCGGCAATTCGGCCGAAGCCGATGTCGTGTGCGGTGCCGTCCATCGCGATACCTCAAGCTGGGAGGCGTCGGCGATCTCGAGGTCGGTGCCCCGAGACACGTTCGTGCTCCTGGTTGATCAGCGGGACGGTACCCGCGAGCATTATATGCAGAACCAAGGGCAGTGAAAATGGCTACCCCAGCCCTGGCACATAAGCCAAGGCTGGGGCACGGTCTTGTCCCCTCATTTCAAATTCATGCAGCTCGCGTAATAGCTGACGGAGGCTGGCCAGTCGCTGAAGACGCCGACCACGCCGACCTGCTGGGCCAGCACATCAAGCACTTCGTAATAATCGCCGCCGCCGGTGATCGCTTTCGAGATGCTGTTGAAATACCAGCCGCCACCATCCGTCAGCGGACCCGACCGTTCGAATGACCAGGCGATGATCTTGATGTCGGCCTCCTTCAAGGCGATCGCCAGCGCCGAAGGGACGATCTTGCCTTTGTCGTCAACCGTCAGCAGGAACGGAATCGCGGGCGCGACATAGTTGATGCCTTCGGCTTTCAGCGCCTTCGGCTGCCATCCCCAGGTCTTGGGATCCATGCCGTTGAGGTCCGGAATGCTGGAATCATCGATCAGATAGACAGCCTGCGCGCCGAATGCCGGCTCGGCCTTGATCCAGTAGCGCACGTCGGCAATGTCGAAGCTTTGTGCGAAGACGTCCGAGGCCGGTACGCCGGCTTCCTTGTATTCGTTGATCAGCTTCTGGGCGTAGTCCTCGCGCGAGAAGCCCTCGAAGGGCATCTTCACCACGGGCGTCTTCAGCTCCGGCGTAAACTTCGCACCGAGCGAACGGAACAGCTCGATCGACTCCTTGTGCGTCATCAGGCGCGCGGGCTGGATTGCGTAAAGATCGGTGCGCCAGGCAGCGGTTCCGTTGAGATAAGCCGCAGGCGTGGTCGCCGTTTTGTTGGAAGCGTCCATCTTGGGCGTCAGTGTCCGGAACTCGGCCAATGTCAGGTCCGACGTGCGGCATTCCGCTGACGCCGGGGTGTCGCCCGACGCAGGCGCAAACGGCTTTGTGCACTTTGCGGCCAAGTTGGTCGTGACGATATTGGTCGTCGTATGCAGGTCGTTCTGCGCATGGCGGCAGACGAGTTCCTTGTCGGCGGTGAAGGCGACGTCGCATTCCAGAATGCCTGCGCCCTGCCATGCGGCAGCAAGGTTCGATTCGACCGTATGCTCAGGGAACTGCAACGGCGCACCGCGATGCCCGATCGAGAACAAGGTCCGCTTGACCGGCTGTCCCGCGCACGCCTGCAGCTTCTGCTTCAGCGGGCCGTCCTTCATCTTGTCGATCAGATAGAGCGGGCGAACGCCAACCTCGATTGGCGTCTGCTGTTGTGCGACCGCGGACGTGGCGCTTGCAAGCAGGGCGAGAAGACCGATTGCAGTGTTACGGCTATGTAGCATGGATCCATCCTTGGGATTGCCTTCGGACGATCTTGCCGGTTTCCGATGACGGGCGAATGACCGGCCAGGCTGCGGTCGACAGCCGGGATGCGCAATCAGCCGTAATAGATCATGGGGGTCACCCCGGAACGATCATCGGCACGACTGTGGGGGGAGCGCACACGGCACGCACGCGCGCCGCGCAGCAGGCGCAGGTCGTCGTAGATCTCAATGATATTGCCGACCGTCGAACGCGGATTGTTGGACCTGATCTTCTGTTCGATGTGACAGACAGGTTATCAGCTCATGCCAACGCCTGCGCTGATGCGCAGGCGTTTAGCCACCGCTGCTCTAATGACAGTCGGGATCAATACCCGACGGTAAAGCGCTGGCGCACATGCTGCGGGTTTTCCAGCTCGTCGACCAGCGCCACAGCGTAATCCTCGAACGAGATGCTGGAGCCGGCGGAATTCGATAACAGCTGATCCCCACCTAGGCGAAATTTGCCGGTCCGCTCACCCGGCTCGAACATGGCCGACGGCGAGATGAACGTCCAATCCAGATCCTTAACCTCCCTCAACCGCTGAAGATAGGTAAGTCCTCTGGTCGCTTCCGCCTTATAGGCAGCGGGAAAATCCGGCTGCTCGACCAGTAACTGGCCCGGCGCCACTTCGAGACTGCCCGCGCCCCCTACGGAAATGTAACGCTTGACGCCCGATGCCCTGACGGCTTCCAGCAGATCAGTGGGATCGAAATCCTGAAAATGCACGGAACTGACCACCGCATCGTGGCCTCGAAGAGCCTTTGCGAGATCAGACCTGTCGGCAGTATCGCCGCGCACCGCCGTGACATGGGGCAGTTTCAAGATTTTCTCCGGATGGCGTGCGATTGCCGTCACGTGGTGACCGCGGTCGGATAATTCTTTCAGGATGCGGCTTCCAGCGTTGCCGGAGGCGCCGATAAGAGCGACGTTCGCCATTGAAAACTCCATGGTATGAAACCCAGACAAGGTCTATATTTGTCACCTATGATGACATTCCCCGACCCGCAAGACGGCATTTCAAAGTGATCAGGTCATCCGCGAGTGACCTTCGACCGAGCATTGGAACGGCATGGACAAGAAACCAGACATCGTCTTCGAGCAGCCGTGCGTGATCCGCGACGTACTCGATCGCATCGGCGATCAATGGAGCCTGTTGGTGCTGCTCGCTCTTGAGAGCCAAACCAAACGCTTCAGCGAGCTGATGCGGGAAATCGATGACATTTCGAAGCAGATGTTGTCTCGGACGCTCCGGCGGCTGGAGCAGGATGGATTTGTCACCCGCACGATTTATCCGGAAGTCCCGCCGCGGGTCGAATACACGCTGACCGAACTCGGCCGCTCTTTGCTCAAGCCAATGCAGACTCTGATCCAGTGGGCTGACACCCATCATCACGCCATTGTTTTGGCGCGCCGTTCTTACAAGGGGGAGACGGTTTGACGCTTCAAAGCGCTACCAACACCAGTGTCATACCCGTCACCGCCAGGACGCCGATCCAAAGACCGTCGAAGTTGATCCAGGCCATGCGCTGAACCGCCAACCCGGCCCCCTGGTAGACCACGAGCGCGATCGCTCCCGTGACTGCCAGCATCGCGCCCGCGTGTACCATCACGGCCGCAAATGTCACCGCGCCGAGGCTGGAGGTTGCCGCCACGGCAGCCGGGCTGTCGCCCAGGCATAGCGGCATCAATGCCGGCAGTAGCATCAAGCCGGCACCGTGTGCTGTCGTCATCACGAACGACCAAAGGGCCAGTCCAGCGAGCCCCGTCGTCATTCCGATGCGCACGCGCTGCCGATGCCCGAACAGACAGAGGGCCGCAGCACAGCCGATCAGCAACAGCCCCGCACCGAAATGGGCGGCGGGCAACTGCACAATGGTGCTGACCAGCACAAAGGAGAGCGCAACCATCAGGATCGACGCCGCATGACCGGCCGCAATCGCGGGAACGGCGAGAAGCACCGCCGCGCGGCTCTGCCGGTGCATGCCCAGCGCAACGGCGAACA
>JAEYYQ010000504.1 GCA_023428365.1 Pseudomonadota bacterium
CCCGATTCCGCAGCCATAACGTCGGCAGCGTCGCCGGGAGCGAGCTTCAGCAGAAAGAAGTTGAGGGCGACGATGATGGCCATGGTCGGCACAGTTCGAACGAGGAACCGTAAGGTTCCCCGCGCAACTGCAGCAGCCACGGCGATGGCTTTGTTGTCTCCCCCAACACCCATCACGCGACCAAGTAGGCGTCGGCGAGATTGGCGTGGATGCCGTCAGCAGTGATCGAGTGGTCCATCAGCTTCTTTGAGTGCAGCGTGAAGGTCTGGATCGCGATCGTGTAGATATTGGGAACGTCCTCAGCAATGATCTTCTGGAAGTCATAGAAGAGCTGAGCCCGCGTCTTCGTATCCGGCTCGATCTGCGCCGCTTCGAGCAGCTCATCCACCTTCGGGTTTGAATAGTTCGAGCCGTTTGAGAATGGCACGCCGGGCTTGAAGTTCTTCGACCAGAAGAAACGCTGCACGCCGAGAGTGGGATCGGGCGAGTTCGTCATCGTGTTGTTGACGAAATCGAACGTCCGATCGGCGTAAACGCGCTTGATGTAGCCAGGCATATCCGAGTTGCGCAACGTCACATCGATGCCGACCTTGGACAGCGCCTGACGAAGGTATTCCGCCGTCTGGTGATGGAAGCTGCCGATGGGAAGCGGATCATGGCTGACCGAGAACCGGACACCGTTAGCACCGCGCTTCACGCCTGCATCGTCCAGGATCTTGTTCGCCAGGGCCGGGTCGAAGGCGTACTTCTTCACGTCGCCCGTATAGAATTGGGTATGGGCCTGATGGATAGGGCCCGTCGCGATCTCGCCGAAACCGTAGAAAACATTCTGCAGGATGGCGTTCTTGTCGACGGCGTGAGCGATCGCCTGCCGAACCTCAAGGCGCTTGAAGTTCGGATTGTCGAGATTGAACTCGATGCAGGAAATGTTGGGACCGTAACCGTAGCCTGCCGTCTCGTAACCGATGTTCGGGTTGGCCTTAATCCGCTCGACATCGCTGTACGGGATCGGGTAGTCGCCGCCGACGTCCACTTCGCCGGTCTCGAAAGCAATCGAGCGCGCTGCCGCGTCCGAAATAAAACGCGCGATAATGCGGTCGAGGTAGGGCTTGCCCGGATCCCAATAATTCGGGTTGCGTTCGAAGATCATGTGGCTGCCGCGCTGCCACTCCTTGAAAACGAACGGACCTGTGCCGATCGGAGCCTGATTACGCGGGTTCTTGGTCGGATCGCCATCGCCGTAGATGTGCTTCGGGACGATCGGCGATTCCTGGCCTGCCAGCGCATTCAACAGATACGGCGCGGGCTTCGACAGCTTCACAACAACGGTATGATCATCCAGCGCACCGATGTCATCCATGTTTGCGAAGGTGGCGCGGCCACGCGGATGAGTACGCTTCAGTGTTGAAAGCGAGAAGACAACGTCAGCAGCCGTGAATGGCTGTCCGTCATGCCATTTCACGCCCTGTCTCAGCTTAAAGACGATCTCCTTGCCGTCCGGAGACATGGTGTGGCTGACAGCCAGCTGCGGACGCAGCGAGAAGTCCAGGTTATAGCCGTACAAACCCTCGGTGATCTTGCAGCTCAACATGACGTTGGCGCCGGTCGTGTCCGCAACGGGGACAAGGCCGGTCGGTTCGGGATCGACAAGAAAGCGCAGCGTTCCGCCCTTCACAGGCGAGGTCTGTGCGCGGGCCGGAAACGAACGCGCCAGCAACAGGCCGCTGGCACCGCCAACGAATGCTCGACGCGAGATGTAAGGCTTGAAGATCATGTTATCTCCCTTCTTCCTATTTCTATTCGACTTTCTATTCGACGGATGGGTCGTGACCCCAAATAGCTTCAGGCTGCGAGACTACGCTCAATATCGGCTAGGACGGCTTCAACCTCGCTGCGAGCCGCGCGCAATGCGTCCGCGTCGAACGGCTTGTCGCGAGCGATGAACGTCAGAACAGGTTGGAAGATCCGCTGCCGCAACAGGCCACGTGCGGTCGGCGGCCGGGCATAGAGGGCGTTGCTGATACGCGCCATGAGCGCATCGTCGAACACTGATTCCCATACCGTGCGCTCTCTGCCGAAATCGAATAAGGAACCACCATTCTCGCTCGACGTCACACCGCGGCGCTTATCACGCAGCTGCTCCGTAGCTTCCATATCGACGGCTTCATTACTGAGAACAACGCCGTAGTCGCGCTCAGCACCCTCGAGAGAAACGAACCCGCGCTGCACGTCTGCCAAGACAAGCGCCGGATCCCGATCCAACGGATCGCCGTAGCCACCGCCGCCAGGCGTCAGGACCGTAACGGTATCTGTGTTTGCGACGTCGATCATATCGATCTTGCCGAGTTCCACCTCATCGGGGCGACCGTAGTTGCGAACTGTCCGGGCGGACTGGCCACACCGCCCTCCAACCAGTCCCCAGGGGACGAAGCGGAAACGCTCCATACCGCGCCCCAGAACCTGGCTACCGGAGTAATGCGGTGAGAACGTCAGCTCCAGCCCCACGCCACCGCGCCACTTGCCCGGCCCACCCGAGTCGGGGCGAATGCCGTAGCGGTGAATAGTGATCGCAGCCGAAGACTCGACCGTCTCGACAGGGTTATTAGCCATACCGCTGGTCGAGGAATCTCGTGCGTCGACGCCATCCATTCCGAGGCGCCCGCCTGTACCACCGGTCATCGGCTCGACGACGTCAACCTTGCGCTTACCGGTCTCGTCCGCCGGCTCGGCAAGAACGACGGGAATGATGAGACCGCAACCGGCCGCCCGCATGAATTCCGGCACTGCCTGCGCCAACAGACCATTCATCACGTCGACCATGCGATTACCGGTTGCGTGACGCACGCCAACAGCTGCCGGAAACACCGGGTTGATGAGCGAGCCGCGTGGCAACGACATCGAGATCGACTGGAAGATGCCCGCATTGACCGGAAGCGATGGATCGCGCGTCAGTGCGTATTGCAACAGGCGCAACGTCAACCAGGCATGCCGCTTCCCCGCCGACGGTAGATTGTAGGCCGACGCGATCTGCGGATCGGTCCCGGTAAAATCGACGTCGATCGCACCGTCCTTGACCGTCATCGTCGCATGGATGCGAACCGGCAGTGGTGAAACGAGATCATCGTCGAGATAGTCGCTGAACGAATACGTGCCGTCCGGAATGGTGCGGAACGCATCGCGCGCCTTCTGAGCCGTATACGCGTTGATCTCGGTCGTCGCAGCGTCGAACGCCGCCGCACCGTGCTGTGCGATCATGCTCGCAACGCGACGCTCGCCAACCGCCAGCGACGCCACCATGGCCTTCAAGTCACCCATGTTTTCTTCGCCGGTGCGGCTGTTGCGCTCGATGAAGGCGACGACGTCGGGATTGAACTTGCCGGCCTTCACGAGCTTCACCGGCGGGATCATTAATCCTTCCTGGTAGATCTCGTAGTTGGACGGCGAAATGCTGGACGGGACGCGTCCACCGACGTCAGCCGAGTGGATGAAGCACCAGCCGTAGCAGACGACTTTCCCTTCGTGGAAATACGGCTGCAGAAGATGCAGGTCCGGAAGATGGGTCGACAGGCCGCCAGAAAGATAAGGATCATTCGTAATGATCACATCGCCTGGCTCGACATCCTTCACCGCCGCGATCACATCGGAAGCGTCATTGTCGACCATGTTGCAAACACCGACAGTCGTCGGGAAGCAGAACAGGCGGCCCTCGGCGTTGACGAGGCCTGTGCCGAAATCCTGCGTCTCCTTGACGTAGATCGTGCGGCCGGAGCGCTGCAGGGCGATGCCCATCTCCTCGGCCGTCGCGGCAACCTTGGTAATCAGGATCTCAAGAGTAACGGGGTCAAGCTTCATTGTCTCAGATCCTGTCGACCATCAGTGGGCCTTGCTCGTTCACGGTCAGCTGCCAACCCGGCGGGATCCAGGTGGTTGTGTCGTCCTGCTCCACGACAGCGGGGCCAGCGAG
>JAEYYQ010000507.1 GCA_023428365.1 Pseudomonadota bacterium
AGCAGTTTCCATCGTGGCAAACCCGCTATCTGAAAGCGGCAAACCCCGGTGCCTGGAGCACCGCAGACAATCACGATCGTCAGCTCCTCGTGCTCGCGGCAAGTTGCCGGTGTTGCTGTGTTTCCGACGCGGAAGCTATCGCGCTATGTCCATTCTTCACGAAGCGGCAAGGTTAAGGAAAATCCGCACCCTTCAACCCGGGTCTGGCGCAGAGGCAATGAACTCTTTCTTCGCATGACCGCCTCAATGTGGATCGAGGTGACCCTCCGGCCGAGCGATCCGATCATGCGCACGTCCTTCCTCATCTCCGTTCTGCTCGCACTGGGCGTGTTCCAGGCGACGTCGGCTGGCGCGCAGGCGCCGGCTGTCGAGGTCGCGATCGTTGCTCTCGATCCGCCTTCGGGTTACGACCTTGCTCCTGGCCGTAAGCTCTCGGCGCGCATTCAGTACAAGAGCGATGTCCCGGTCCGTTTCAGGATGGAGGGACGTTGGCACGATAAGCCCGCGACGGCTTCGATGCTCAACCCCATGCCCGCATATCCCGCCGGCGAGGGTGAGGCCGTCGCATGGATCGCCTATCGCGGCCCTGCATCCCTCGACGAAATTGCGATCAAAGTGCTGGATGAGAAATGGCAGTCGATCAGCGCCGTCAAGATGCCGGTGCTGATCGACTGGCGCGAAGGCGCGCCTTCTCGACCGGTGGCGCAGTGGGCGTCGGACCTGAGCGCTCAGCAGCAGGACATGCTGACGGACACATGGTCCTCCCGCGATACCGAAAGTAGCAGGGGCTTCGACCCCTTCCTGATCATGCCGGCGGCGATGCTGGCCTATTTTCTCCTGCAGCCCTTGGCGATCACGCGCTTTGAAGGTCGGTGGAGGATGGCGGCGTACGCGCCGCTCGTGGTCACTGTGCCTCTTGTGCTCCACGCGCTCGTGGCGTTGATCGCCGGCTCCAATCTGTGGCCGCTGTTGCTCATCTTCTGCCTGCCTTTTGCGACGCTGTATCTGGTAGCCCTTATGGGCGCACGCGCGATCGTGCGGGGAACCTAGGGACTCATCGCGCTATCGGCGCGGCGACGCAAACCCGCGCCGCGCTCACACCGCCGCTCCTGCGACCCGCCTACTGCCGGGCGAGATACATCTTCACTTTCGCCTCGAGATCTTCCGGCGCCTCGCCGGAGACATCGACCAGCACCTTCTTCACTTGGCCGGTAAAGCGGAATGGCGAGCTGTACTCGTCATCGAGCATGACTGGCGAGCCGCTATCCGCGCCGACAGACACTCCAGCAGCCAGGCCAAGCGTGAGTGGGATGGTCACCGAGAGATCACCGCTGCCGACCGGCTTGCCGTCGACGAACAGCTTGATATTCGCAGGCACGCCCTTGCCTTTCGGGATGTCGGGCTTTCCGGTCGGCGTGAATTCGAAGGTAAAGACGTGATCTCCTTCGGGTACGCCACCGCCATTGGACTGAACTTTGAAGCGCTGGTCGGCGACGTAGTTGTATCCATACGTGAGCTTGCCGTCCTTGATGTAGAAGGCAAAGCCACCATCGTTGCCGCCCATGGAGAACAGCACACCCTCCGCGCCGCCCTTTGGCACCGACGCGTGCACGGACACCGCGTGCGGCACATTGGTCAACTGCGGAGCGGCATTGGATGGCACCATCTGGGTGCCGGGATAGTAGATGTATTTGGTGCGATTGGCGGCGATCTGCGGGCGGCGTTCACCGAGGCGTGCGGTGCCACGGCTGTCGATCGGCAGAACATCGTATTTGCCCGCTTCGACGTACCACATGCCGATCATCTCGATCAGCTTGGCGCGATTCTCGTCGGCGAGATTCTCGGTCTCGGAAAAGTCCTCCGCCACTTTGTACAGCTCCCACCCCTTGGCATCGAGTTCGTTGAGCTTGTCATGGTCGATGGGAGCGCCGAACTGCAGGCCGGATTCCACGAATGATGTACCTGGCCACGGACACACGGCGCGCCAGCCATCATGATAGATCGAGCGGTGGCCGAACATCTCGAAGTACTGGGTCTTGTGCAGGGCATCCGCCTTAGCGTTATCGAATGAGGTCTTGAGACTGAAGCCCTGGAGCGGAGACTGCGTCACGCCGCGAATTTGAGTGGGGGGCTCGATATCGAGGCAATCGAGCACGGTCGGCACCATATCGATGGCGTGGCAGTACTGCGTGCGAATCTCGCCCTTGGCCTTGATGCCCTTCGGCCAGCAGACGATGAACGGGTCGGCGACGCCACCGCGATAGGTTTCGCGCTTCCAGCGGCGGAACGGCGTGTTGCCGGCGTGCGTCCAGCCCCAGGGATAGTGATTGAAGTATTTGGGCCCGCCGATGTCGTCGATGGCGGCGAGGTTCTGCTCGAGGCTGTCCGGCACGTTGTTGAAGAACTTGCCCTCGTTCACCGACCCTGTCGGGCCGCCCTCGGCGCTGGCGCCGTTGTCGGAGATCAGCATGATCAGCGTATTCTCGTATTCGCCGATCTCCTTCAAGAACGCGATCAGTTCGCCGATGTAGTGGTCCGTGTGCTCGAGAAACCCGGCAAAGACCTCCATCATGCGCGCGTAGAGCCGACGCTCGTCCGCCGACAGCTTGCTCCAGTCCTGCACGTCGGGGTCATGACGTGACAGTGTCGTACCCTTCGGGAGGATGCCCAGCTTCATCTGACGGGCGAACGTCTCCTCGCGATAGGCATCCCAGCCTTTGTCGAACTTGCCTTTGTACTTGTCGGCCCACTCCTTCGGGACGTGGTGCGGTGCGTGCTGTGCTCCAGTGCAGAAGTACATGAAGAAGGGCTTGTCCGGCGCGACCTGCTTGGCGTCGGCGATCATCGCCCTCGCCTTTTCGACGAGGTCGGGTGTGAGATGGTAGCCCTCCTCCGGTGTTTTCTCAGGCTCGGTCTGCGAGTTGTCGCGGACGAGTTCGGGGTAGTACTGGTGCGTGTCGCCGCCGAGAAAGCCGAAGTAGCGTTCAAATCCGCGTCCCAGCGGCCATCGATCATAGGGGCCGGCGGCAGATGTCTGCTCTGCCGGTGTCAGATGCCATTTGCCGATGGCGTAGGTGTTGTAGCCGTTCTGAAGCAGAACCTCCGATAGGAAGCCGTTCTCGAAGGGAATGATGCCGTTGCCACCGGGATAGCCCGTCGACCCTTCGGTGATGCAGGACATGCCGTTGGAATGGTGATTGCGGCCCGTGAGCATGCACGAGCGGGACGGCGAGCAGAGCGCCGTCGTATGCATGTTGTTGTAGAGAAGCCCGTCCTTTGCCAGCGCATCGATGTTCGGCGTGTTGATCGGACTGCCGTAGCAGCCTAGATGGCCGAAGCCCGTATCGTCGAGCACGATGAAAAGTACATTCGACGCCCCATTCTTCGCTCGCCTCGGCGCAGGCCACGCAGGCTTCGATTCATCGAACGTCCGCCCGATCACGCCTGGAAATGACTGTCCTGGCTGATACTCCGTGAGGCCATTTGCTTTATCTCTACCGTTTGATGCCTTCGCCATTTCCTCAGATCCTCCAAATTGCCGCGTGCCCGTTGTGGATCGGCTGGCCGACAGGGCTCCTGCCCGGGCTGGGATGCACGCGCCTTCGCGCCGGA
>JAEYYQ010000560.1 GCA_023428365.1 Pseudomonadota bacterium
TTCAGCGTCGGCATGATCGCGCGATCAGCCAGCGGGACCCGCGGGCAATCGATGCCGCCAATGAGGCATTTCATCAGGCGATCTTCGAAGCGTGCGGGAATGCGCATCTGGCTCAGGCCATCGCCCACTATGCGTATTTGACGCGCGCAATGCGTCTCTATCCGCTCGTCGATGCCGCTTTGCTGGAAACGCTCAGGGCGGAGCACTGGGCGATGATCGAGGCTCTTCGCTCCGGGGATCGCCGCGCACTCATGCGGCTTTCTGTCGACCACATCCAGCATTCGAAGAAGATTTATCTATCGGTTCGAATGGCCCAACCTATTAGTAGCGATCAGGTTTGATGGGCGCTGAGATCGAACGGCAAGCGCAGTGACAAGGGACTGATAGAGGCTGGATGACGACAAGACAGGATGCCCTGCTCATCCGGGATGGCGAGCATCGCAGTATCAAGAAACGAACCGTTCTCGATCTTACGAGTATCGGAGCAAAGCTTCAGCTCTCTGAGGTTTCCGGTTATGACCGCGGCGATTGCGTCGAATTCGGGTTCAGCGTTCGGATTTGAAGGCGCTGTCGGCCAGCGTCCGGATCCACGCGTGCGACCCGCGTACATGCTTTCGCATAGCGGCTTCTGCGGCAATCTGATCACCAGCGAAAATTGCCTCTGCAATCGCGACATGATCTGCGTGGGAGAGATCGGCGTGTTCGGATCTCATGGCCCGGCCGACCTGGATCATCACTACGGGCAACTGGAGGTTGACGATCAATTCCGATAACAGATCGTTGCCCCCGATCTCGACGATGGTTCGGTGATAGAGCCGGTTATTCTCGATAAAGATATTCCAGGGCAGAGCGTGTCCGGTCGGGCGCACTTTCTCCCAGACCCGTGTAAAAATCTGGCGATTGTCGCCTTCATCGATCTGTAAGGCCGCCAAGCCCGCAGCCAAGCCTTCGAGGCACTCCCGAATCTGAAACAGCTGGTCCATCTGGCGCCGCGATAGCCGGCGTACCGTAGCGCCACGATTGGGGATCAGATCGACCATGCCCTCGGCGGCAAGGCGGCGAAAAGCTTCCCGAACGGCACCACGGCTGATCTCGAATTCTTCCGTCAGATCCCGCGCGATCAACCGCTGACCGGGTACGAACCGTCCCTCCACGATGCCTTGTCGGATGCACGTGCAGACGTAGTCTACGGTCGCGCCGCGCTTGTGATGTTCTGCTGTGAGTCTGTCCATATGAACCGAGTGTCAGCTGAAGACGCATGACGCAAGAGGTCAACATGTAAGGCTTGACATCCAATTATGTGCCCGACAGTATTGTCCTACAAAGTTGCTGCAATAAATGTAGCACAAAAGATGGTGGCAATAATAGTCGCCGCGAGGAAACGCAATTGCTCCGTTCAGGGGCTGGATAGGGCGCCGCTCCAATGGTTGCCGGGCAACAGCATGCGAGCTCAGTGCATGGTGCTGAGGTCGTGCTCGAAGCAGCAGATGGCCACAGGCTCGACGCTTATCTGTCGACGCCGCAGGCACCCAACGGTGCTGGTCTGGTCGTTCTGCACGAGATTTTTGGTGTCAACGCGCACATTCGTGAGGTCTGCGACGGTTACGCAAGTCGCGGCTTTCGGGCGGTTGCGCCTGCGCTGTTTGATCGGGCAAAGCGCGGCGTCGCGCTTGGCTATGATGCTGCGGCCATCGATACGGGGCGCGAGCTGAGAGCGCAAATTGCCTGGGACGCCGTTTTACTCGATGTCCAGGCCGCCATAGACAGCGTTCGCTCTCCCAAGGGCACAGCGGTTGTCGGATATTGCTGGGGCGGAACACTGGCGTTCCTATCTGCGACCCGGCTCAACGGCGTCGATTGCGCCATCGGCTATTACGGCGCCCAGACCATTCCTTTCGCGCATGAGACGCCGCGCGTTCCTGTGCTCTTCCATTTCGGAACCGAGGATCCGCGTATCCCCGAGTCTGACCGCGAAATTCTCGGCCGCCATAATCCGCAAATCGAAACTCATCTTTATCCGGCTGATCACGGATTCAATTGCGATCACCGCAAGGAATGGCACGCGCCGAGTGCGGAAAAAGCACTCGAACTCACTCTCAATTTTATGCAGCGGCACCTTTTCGAAAGGCGGAACGCGGGCATGTGAACCGCAGCCCGAGCGATTTTGGAACGTTCGGATCGGATTGAAACTTCAAGATGACAGAAACAGGAAATACAGCATGGATCTCGGAATTAAAGGTCGCGTCGCAATTGTCAGTGGTGGCAGCCGGGGCATCGGTCGCGAAACTGCGCGCGAGTTTCTGGAAGCTGGCGTCAAAGTAATGACCTGCTCGCGCCACGGTGACCAAGCCGCGGCGACCTGTAAGGAACTAGCGGAAAAGACCGGTGGCGAGATCAAATCCATTGAAGCTGATACATCGAAGCCAGCCGATATCCAGAAGCTCGTGGATGCCACACTTAAAGCCTACGGCACCGTCGATATCCTCGTGAACAACGCCGGCACGATGTATTCAGGCCGCTATGATGAAATGACCGATGACGGGCTTCAAACCCAGCTCGAGACCAAATTGTTCGGTTTCCTGCGCGCCATTCGGGCAGTTTATCCGATCATGCGTGATAAGAAATGGGGCCGTATCGTCAGCATGATCGGCGGCGCCGGCAAAGAACCAGACCCGTACATGTTTGGCTCCGGCATCACCAACAGCGGACTGCTGAATATCACCAAATCTCTGTCTACCGAGTTTGCGCCCCACAATGTTCTAGTCAACGCCGTCTGCCCTGGTTGGGTCGCGACGGATCTTTGGAAGCGCAATGCTGGCGGACTGCAGAAAGAACTTGGCGTCAACAACGAAGACGAGGCACGGCGTCTGGCGGCGAAAAAGAACGCGCTCGGCCGCTTCGGCAAGCCGGAAGAACTGGCAAATGCCATCGCCTTCCTGTGCTCGGAACGTGCCAGTTACATTACTGGCGTTTCACTCAATCTGGATGGTGGTCGTCTCAAAGGTCTGTGGTAGGGCGCTTATGGACCTCGGTCTCAAGGACAAGGTTGCGATCGTAACCGGCGCTTCTCGCGGCATCGGCTTCGCGACAGCGGAACGGCTGCTGTCGGAAGGCGCCAAGGTCGCCATTTGTGCGCGCGATCGCGGACGACTCGATGAAGCGGAGGGGCGCCTGAAAGCGCGAGGCGAGGTGTTGGCCTTCGCCGCCGACACCGCGAATTCGACCGCACGCCAAGCGTTCGTCGACGCCGTACTGGATCGTTTCGGTCGCGTCGATATTCTGGTCAACAATGCAGGAACGCACGTTCGCGCTACAGTGGACGACATGACCGACGAGCAGCTTCAGCGCCAACTCGACGACAAGCTGTTTGGCTTCTACGGCATGATCCGCCTTGTGTTACCCGATATGCGCAAGCGCAAGGATGGTCGCATCGTCAATGTCATCGGGCAGGCGGTGCGTCATCCGCACCCTGATAGATTGCCATCCGGCATCGCAAACGTCGCTGCACAAGCGATGACCAAGGCCGTTGCCGATGCAGTGGCACGCGATAACGTCCGGGTGAACTCTGTTTGTCCCCAGTACATCGCGACGGAGCTGGTGCAGTCGCTGATCGCGAAGGAAATGAGAGAGAAGGGCGTCGACCGAGCTACCGCGTCGGCAGGTTTTACCCGCGCGAATATTCTCGGGCGCATGGGGGAATCCGAAGAGGTCGCGGATCTTATCGCTTTTCTTCTGTCTGATCGCGCGAACTTTGTGTGTGGCAGCTCAGTGTCCCTCGACGGTGGCTATCACCGCTACGTTTTCGGCTGAGGAGCAAATAGCGATGGATCTGGAGCTCTCAGGCAAGACGGCGCTGATCACTGGTGGAACCAGCGGGATTGGATTAGCCATCGCTCGTCGTCTACTGGAAGAACGGGCGAAAGTTTTCATTTGCGGCCGCGACCAAGCGAAACTTGCTCAAGCGCTTGATGGCCTGGCGCCGCATGGGGAGGTCCACGGAGCGACCGCGCATGTCGATAAGCCTTCCGAAATGCCAGGATTGGTGGCTGCGGCAGTCGAAAAACTCGGTCGGATCGATATCGTTGTCAGCAATGCCGGCACACACCTTAAGGGCTGTGTCGAGGAATTGACGACCGATCAGATAGACAGGCATTTCCGGACGAAAGTGCTCGGACCGTGGGAACTGGCGCGGCAGGTCGCGCCACATATGCGACAGCACGGTGGAGGCCGTTTCATCGTCATCATCGGGCAGGCGGGCAAAGTTCCCGGCAAGGATGTGATAGGCTCCGCAGTCGTCAATGCCGCTCAACACGCATTCGTCAAATCTCTTTCCGACGACCTCGGTCGAGACGGCATTCTCGTCAATGCTGTCTGCCCAAGTCGCATTCATAGTCCGTTGACGGCAGAGCTTAATCTGGACGGCGCACTTTATATTGGCCGGAGCCTTGCGCAGCAGGAAAGCGGCTGGGGAAAAAATGTCCCTCTTGGTCGCTGGGGTGACGCCGATGACATTGCCAATGCCGTACTTTTTGTCGCGTCCGCCCGCGCCGGCTTTATGTGTGGCGCCAATATCGACGTCGATGGCGGATACCAGCGCATGTACCTCTAAACAGAACCGGATAACGGATGATTGAACTGCAGGGTATCGGAAAGGCTTTCCGTAAGGGCAAGGAGGAAGTGCGTGCGGTCTCCGGCGTTGATCTCCAGATCGCGCCCCGTTCGATCGTTGCGCTCATCGGACCCTCCGGCTGCGGAAAGTCCACTCTGCTGAATATGATTGCCGGTCTTTATCCGCCGAGCGAAGGGCGGATCATCTACCAGGGCAATCGTGTTTCAGACGTAAATACCGACGTCGGTTATATGACACAGAAGGATAATCTGTTGCCTTGGCGCACGGTGCTCGACAACGTCGCCATGCCGCTCGAGCTTTCGGGTCAGCCGCAAGCGGAACGCTATGAAGCTGCGCGCGCCATGATCCGCGAGGTTGGGCTGGAAGGTTTCGAAGGAAAGTACTCCAGCGAACTTTCCGGTGGTATGCGAAAGCGCGTCTGTCTTGCCCGCATGTTGCTCTATGAGCCCAAAGCGCTGCTCCTTGATGAGCCGTTTGCTGCGCTAGACGCTCAACTGCGAATAGCCATGCACGGGCTGCTTCTGCGGTTGTGGGAAGCCAACCAGCAAACGATCGTGCTGGTCACGCACGATCTCATTGAGGCGATTACGCTCGCCGACCGAGTGGTCGTTTTCAGCAGACGTCCGGCAAGGATTACGCACGATCAGATCATCGACATTCCAAGGCCCCGGGATGTCATGGAGGTCCGTTTCACAGAGCGTTTCCACGAGATCCATAACGCGATCTGGGATAGGCTGCGCGAAGAATACGTCGAGGAGAAAATATGACGGCACATGACACCGTCACGCGTGATCGATCTCAGACGACTGAGGTTCCGCCCACGCGTCGTTCACTGGCCGAGATAAGCCAGACGTCAATGGTCGGCTTGCAGATTTTGTTGGGCATCGTCCTGCTCATCATCTGGGAATTGACTGCCGGCCGGCTGATCGACAAGTTCATGATCAGCAGTCCGACCGATGTGGCCAAGCGACTGTGGGGATGGATCACCAGCGGCTCGGTATACGTGCATATCTATGCCACGGTGTATGCCACTTTGATCGGGTTTTTCATCGGCTCTCTCGCTGGCATTGTGGGCGGAATATGGCTCGGGTTGTCGCCGTTCTTCAGCCGGTTGCTCCATCCCTATTTCTGGGCCTTCAACGCTCTGCCCAAGGTCGCGCTGGCGCCGCTGTTCATTCTCTGGTTTGGCCTGGGTATCAACTCGAAGATCGCGCTGGCCGCCGTTCTCGTTGTTTTTCTGGTGTTCGTGAACACGTTCGCTGGAGTGAGGGAGGTTGACTCCGATCTCGTCGATAGCCTCCGCCTGATGCGCGCAAAGCGGCGCCAGATCCTGACCAAAGTCATTCTGCCCTCAGCGACATCGTGGATCTTCGTTGGTCTGAAAACCGCAGTTCCATACGCGCTGATCGGCACCATCATCGGCGAAATGATCGCAGCCAATCGCGGTCTTGGCTATCTGGTGCAGCGGTCCGGCAGTGAATTCGATACGGCTGGTGTTTTCAGCGCGCTAGTCATTATCGCGGTGCTGGCAGTCCTGTTCAACGAGCTGGTCGAGCGCGTCCAGGGTAGACTGCAAAAATGGAAGGAAGTCAGCCGCTGATCCACTCAGCCTTCGGCAAAAATCGACAAAACGATAAAAACATAGGGAGAACCGCCAATGAAATTATTCAGATCTCTGACCCTTGCGCTAAGCGCTGCGGTTATGTTTACCGCCACCGCAGCAGCACAGGATGTGGTGCGAATTACAAATATCGGTCACGGATATTTCTCCGGCCCTCTGTATGTCGCCATGCGGGAAAAGATTTTCGAGAAGCACGGTCTCAAACCCGAAGTGACCTTTGTTCAAGGAGGCTCTCTGGCGTTTCAGTCCGTTTTCACACGTCAATCCGACTTCGGTATCTTGACTTACGAGCACGTCCTCACGGCTGCCGCCCAGGGCCGCGACATCGTCTCAGTCTTCAACCTCACGCACCGGCCATTGAACAACATTGTTGTCAGCAATGCGCTGTATGAAGAGACAAAGGGCAAAAGCCTCGAGGATCGCATTCGCGCACTCAAAGGCAAACGCATTGGCACGCCGTCAGCCGGTGGATCCGGTGAGAAGATGCTGGGTGTATTGGCCGCCATGTACGGGCTCAAGCTGCCGGGCGATATTGAGCTCGTCTACCTTGGTGCCGAAGCGGCTTCTTACGTGGGCGCTTTCCAACGCAATCTGATCGATGCGGCCATGCCGTTTGAGCCCGCTGGGGTTCAGGTCGAGATGCAAAAGCTTGGCAAGACGATGGTCAATCTCATGGACGGAGAAATCGAAGCGTTTCGTGATCTCATTTACATGACCTTGACGACGCATCCGTCCACGCTCACCGAGCGTCCCGAATTGATCCGCAAAGTCGTGGCCGCATTCTCGGAAGCTCAAAAGATCCTCCTGGATGAGCAGCGCGGGAAAGCGATCATGGGCCAGGAATTTGCTCAGATGGCGCCCGAGGCCAATGAAATGGCTTACAAGGTCGTGCGCCAGATCTGGAGCTCGGACGGCCGCATGACACTTGAGGGTGGAAAGAAGGTTTTCGACTACCTGAAGCCGCCGGGCGATAAACCAATCAATTTCGAAAAAACCTTCAGCAACGAGTTTCTCCCAACGCAATGACCAACACATCTCCAGTGCAAGGCGAGGAATACTGGGCTCGCAAGGGTCAGGTTTCGCTGTTCCTGTGGCGGAAGCGGAATGCTTCCGCCACTGCGAACCGCCCGCCACTTTTGCTCGTGCACGGCTCCTCCATGTCGGCGTTGCCGTGCTTCGATCTCCACGTCCCCGGCGTCCCGGATTATTCGTTCATGGATTGGCTGGTCAGGCGCGGTCATGACGTCTGGACGCTCGACCATGAAGGCTACGGAAAATCGACGATTACCGATAGCAATTCTGACGTTGCTTGCGGCGTCGAGGATCTAAAAGTCGCCGTCGATCTCATCAAGCGCGAGACAGGTGCCGAAAAGCTCAATTTCTACGGCTTGTCGTCCGGCGCACTGCGCGCTTCGGCATATGCCGTCGAACAGCCTGAGAATGTCGAACGTCTGGTGCTCGATGGCTTCGTATGGACGGGTGAAGGATCGCCGACATTGGCCAAGCGTCGCGAAGGCGTTGCTGAATTCAGGGCCAACAATCGGCGCCCGATCACTCGCGCTTCCATGGAAGCCATCTTCACGCGGGATCATCCTGGCACGAGCGAGCCTGCGGTCATGCGGGCCTGCGCCGAAGCTCAATTGGCATTCGCAGATTCAGTGCCAACCGGCACGTATCTCGATATGACGACAAAGCTTCCTTTGGTTGATCCGACGCGTGTGTTGGGGCCAACGCTGGTTGTGCGCGGCAAGTATGATGGCATCGCAACAGAGGAAGATCTGGCGAACTTTTTCGTCAGGTTGCCCAACGCTGATAAGCAATACGTTGTCCTGCCAGATCTCGCCCATGTCACCCCGCTGGGCACCAAACGGCATAGGCTCTGGGAGTCGGTGGACGCGTTTCTGCGAGCCTGCGAGGTCTAATGGCGGCAATCTGCTATTCTCCTTGCCCAAGGATCGCAAACTAGGTTTGACAGCGCCGCAAGCAACACGAGCTCCGAAACAGTTCGGACGATCGGCCACAGACGACAACTGATCATCAGGCCCGCTTGATAAAGCTGCGGCCGTCAAAGACACCTTTGCGCCAGCGCGTTGCCTCAAAGCCAGCGAACACGCCTTTCTGCATGTAGGGATCGTGACGTATGAACTGCTCGGCCTCTTCACGGTGATCGGTGTCGATGAGATACAGGCTGCCGATCGCGGTTTTCCCATCGTCCGCCAACATCGCGCCGGCCGCGACGATCTTGTCCAGGTTTGCTTCCAGGTAGGCAATATGCGCCGGCCGTACCTTCGCTCGTAGCTCAGCCACACCTGGCGCGTCGTTGGCAACAATCATGAATGGCATAACCAATCCTCCATCAGTTGCCAGGACCAAGACTATTACGAAGATGCTCTGACATCTCTTCGGCAATTTCCTCGTCGATGTCGGGACTGGCGCCGCTGACTCCGACCGCGCCAATCAGGAGATCTTTGTGTTTCAGCGGAATTCCGCCGGGCAACGGGACGCAACCGGGTACCGCGAGCATCGACAGATTTCCCTGAGTAAGCTGTTGCGCGAAGCCGCGTGTCGATCGGTTGAAGGCGGCTGCCGAACGGGCCTTTGCCTGCGCTACTTCCGTCGTCGCCGTATGTACGCCCGGCATGCGCACAAAGCCGACGAGATGCCCGCCAGAGTCGACAATACTCAGCGAGACAGCCACGTTTCTGCGAAGCGCGGCCGCCGCTCCGGCCTCGAGGATAGCCCATATCGTTTCGGGTTGGAGATCTGCTGCGGAAACGCAATCGGTCATTGCAGTCTTTCCTCGCAATGTGAGGCCAAGGTCGAGTTCAGATCGGATGGCTCCGACAGCGTTAGCCAGCGTGCGTCGAGATCGCGAAGCGTTGGGCAGCCGATCATCGCGAGCCCGCGCGCCACCTCGTCACTCAGGATTGCGACTGCACGGTCTGCGCCTGCCTGCCCACCGGCAACGACGCCGTAGAGCGTTGCCCGTCCGACGAACACGAAATCCGCGCCGAGTGCACGAGCGATGAGGATGTCTGAGCCTCGCCGGACTCCGCCGTCGAACATCACGGGAATTCGTCCGTCGACGGCTGCCTTGACCGACGCCAGCGAAAACAGAGGGATCGGCAGCATGTCATAGGCTTTGCCACCATGATTGGAAACGATCACGCCGTCGACGCCTGCTGCGATGGCCTTTCTCGCATCATCTGGACGCTGAATTCCCTTGAGGACGAGCCGTCCGTGCCACTGCTCGCGAAAACGCTTGAGATCGTCCCATGTCTGGATCGATGGGCTATGGGTTCTAAAGAATTGACCGATCTCGGCAGGGCTGGCACTCGGCGGCGCATAGGCGGCCCAACTTCCCATGGTCGGCAGGCCGCCATCGCGCAGATAGCCGAGAATCCAGCCTGGATGCATCAAAGCTTCGAGCAGGATAGAGGGCTTGAGCCTGAGCGGTAGGGCGAAGCCGTTGCGGATATCGCGCTCGCGTTTCGCCGGCACCGGATTATCGACAGTCAGGACGAGCACATCGATGCCTGCGGCAGCCACCCGACGCATCAGGTCGGCCGAGATGGCTGGATCTTTCGCAGCATACAGATGGTACCAGAGGTGGTCCGGTGCATCCCGCGCAATTGACTCCGGCGTTGCTACGCTCGCACCTGAGAGCACAAACGGGATATCAGCTTTCACAGCGGCCCGCGCAAGCATGGCATCCGCTCCCGGACGAAAGAGCCCCGCAAATCCGGTCGGTCCGATGCCAAACGGTTGCGCATAGCGACGTCCGAAAAGTGACAGGCCAGGCTCACACTGGCTCACATCGACGAGATGGCGTGGCATCAACCGATATTGGTCGAAGCTCTTCTCGTTTGCGGCCAGCGCGGTTTCACCTTCGGTACCAGATTCGATACAGTCAAACAGAATGCGCGGCAGGCGCCGCCGGGCGAGGCCATGCAGATCCGCGATATTGAGCGCGTCCGCTGCCTTCATCGTGTTCCCTGGGTTCGGGACAGCGCCAGCAACTGATCAACAAATGCTGCGAGCCTTTGGCCAGGCGCAGCGCCCAAGCGGGCTGCCGTTTCGTTGACATGGGACAGCACACCGTCGCGGTAGATCGCACGCGCATCGCCGATCGGCGCGCTCATCGTCGCGATTGCTCCGGCAGGGATGCCACGCTTGTCGAGTTCGGGCAGGCGGTGAATGCCGGCTCCGTCGAGCCCGACGCCCGCATCGCTGAAGAAAACGGCGTAAAGATCCTGCTTGATGACATCATCCGGCTGGCCGCGAAACAGCGCGGCATGCGAGCCGGTGATGGCGATCGCTCCGGTATCCGCATCCTCAAGCATCGGGGCGGCGTCGAGGCAGATCACCTTCGGCTCGCCTGGCTCATCGCGCATGGTGTAACGCTTGCCGCCCGTGATCGGCGGCAGCTCGCAATCGACGGGAACGCCACGCTTCATCAGTTCGGCGCACTCTTTCACGCTCTGGCCGACGGCACATCCAAGCGCGCGCGCCGCCGCGTTCACGTGGCTGATGCGCCCGTGGGCGAGCATGTGCTCAGGATCGGCGATGTGGCAGGTCATAGCGTCGGCGGTAGCAGCCGGCAAACCGATGCGGTCGAGATAATCCAGACCGCGCACGCCGGCTCGGTCGCGCCCCACCCCCGCATCGTTGAGCACCACGCCGCGGATGCCCCATTTTCCGGCATGAAAGGCGTTGTACTCGCCGCCATAGGAGCCGGACACCAGGACATGCCCGCGACAGGTCTCGGTTGCCTGCGCGCTTGACGAGACGGTGATGATCTTCACGTCATTGGGCGAGGACATGGGCATTCTCCTCGAAGGCTGAGAGCTTCTCGATCAGCGGCGCCAGCTCTGCGTATTCCTCGGCCGTCAGAGTGGAGAGCGGTGGGCGGACATATCCGGCCGAACGGCCGATGATGTCGACACCGGCTTTGACGATACTGACAGCATAGCCCGGCTGACGGGAACGGATTCGGCCGTAAGGGAGGAAGAACTCGCGCAGCATCCGATCGATCAGCGTAGTATCAGAGGCCTGAACCGCATGGAAGAATGCCATCGCTGCGCGCGGCGCAAAATTGTAGACGGCCGATGAATAGGTCGGAACGCCCATGGCGCTGTAGGCAGGCGCATAAACTTCCGCCGTCGGCATACCGTTCAGGAAAGTGAGCCGCCCTGACAGCGCCGTGCGCATCGCCCAGAGATCCTCGATATCGCCGACGCCGTCTTTGAGACCGATGAGATTTGGGCAATCGTCTGTCAGTTTCACGAGCGTTTGAGGACGCAGACGGCCGTTGGCGCGGCTATAAATGATAACGCCGAGCGCTGTACTTTTACAGATCGCGGCGATGTGCGCGTGCAGCCCGTCCTGGGGCACTTCGGTGAGATAGGGTGGCAGCAGGAGGATTCCATCCGCACCCGCTCGTTCGGCCAGGCGGGCCTGCTCGATGGCATCTCGGGTTGCGCCGCCAGCGGCTCCGAGGATCGGCACGTCATGCGCACGGGCCGCGACGGCCGTCTCCAACGCAGCAGCATATTCGTCGCGGGTCAGTGAGAAGAATTCACCAGCACCGCCGGCAATGAACAGCGCCGAACAACCTTGGCCGGCGAGAAAGCGGACGCGATCGCCGAAGGGTTGGGCGGCAAAGCTGCCGTCGTCGGCGAAATCGGTCAGCGGGAAGCCAAGCAGCCCGCAGGCAAGCCGCGCCCTCAAAGCATCGGGCGTCAGAGAAGTTATCATGCATGACTCCGCACTATCAGGCATCGCCCTCCCGGCCTGAGGCCGGGAGAGTTGGGTGGTCGTGGCTCAGGGTTTCAGACGACCGGTCTTGATGTAGAAAGCGCGCTCGCGCTCCGCCTCGGCATTCAGCGCCTCGGTGATGTTCGCGGCGTTCTCGAATGCGGGGTCGAAATAGACGCCGAGCTTTGCGTATTCATCGCGCAGGCTCTGCTCCTTCATGGCCGCCTTGACCAGTGCGCCGAGATAGGCCTTTCGCTCGGGCGCGGTCGCCTTCGGCACCACGACGAAGCGCATGAGTGTCCAGAGATAATCCTTTCCGTTCAGTCCCTCATTGAGGGTCGGCACGTCCTTGAGATGGGTCAGCCGCTCGTTGGCTGCGACGCCCACGGCGCGGACCTTGCCGGATTCCATGTGCGGCTTGGCCTCGGCATAGAAGCCGAGCGCGACATCGACGTTGTTGCCAAGCAGGCCGACGACGCCCGCGCCGCCACTTTGGAATGGGACGCGTAGAAATTTGGCACCAGTGTTCGCTTCGACCTGCTCGATGTTGTAGTCCCACATGCTGCCGGGCACGGTCGCGACACGGATGGTGCCGGGCTTGTCCTTGGCAGTCTGCACGATCTGCTGGATGGTCGCGTCCTTGAATGGTCCGTCTGTGGTGACGAACCAGGCCATCGGGTCGCTGTTGAGATAACCGACCGGTTCGAGGTCGGTGTGCGACCAGCGGCCCTGAGCGCGCAGCATGGAGTCGCCCCAGACGAGATTGACCAGCATGCCGATGGCGTAGCCGTCCGTCGGCGCCTGTGTCGCGAGCCAGGCGTGACCGACCATGCCGGCGCCGCCAGTGCGGTTGTTGACCAGGATACGGTGGCCGGAGATTCCCTCCATAGTTTTGCCGAGCAGGCGCGCGGTCAGATCGGCGCCGCCGCCGGCAGGATAGACGACCGTCATCTCGATCGGTTGCGTCGGGTAGTCGGTCGGCTTCGCCTTGGCAAGTTCGGCGTTCGTGCCTTGTGCCGCGGCTGGGCCGGCCAATGCGGCGAGACCCAAGGCGGCGGCAAGCGCCCAACTTCTACGTATGAACTTCATCAATGACTCCTCCCGGTTTCTGGGTTGTCAAACCTCTTCTGATCATCAGCGCCACCAGCACGAAGGAGATGGCGATGAGCACGGCAGCGATAGGCCTCTGGGTCATGATCATGATCCCATCGGGCGACATCACCAGTGTTTGGCGCAGAGACTGCTCGAGCAGCGGTGCGAGCACGAAGGCGATGAGAAAGGGGGCGAGATCGTATTGGAACTTGCGCAACACATAGCCTGCGACGCCGAAACCGAGCATCACCCACAGATCGAATACGTTCTTGTTGGCCGAGTAGGTGCCGACCACCGAAAGCATCAGCACGATCGGGAACAGCACGCGGTACGGCACACGCAGCAACTGCACCCACAAGCCCACCAGTGGCAGATTGAGGATCAGCAGGAAGACGTTGCCGATGTACATGCTGGCGACAATTCCCCAGAACAGATCCGGCCGCTGTTGCATGAAGAGCGGGCCCGGCTGAATGCCCTGGATCACCAGCGCGCCAAGCAGCAGCGCTGTCACCGGTGTGCCAGGGATGCCGAGTGAGAGAACGGGAATCATGCTGCCGCCGACCGCAGCGTTGTTGGCAGCCTCCGGCCCCGCAACTCCTTCGATCGCGCCCTTGCCGAAACGACTTGGGTCCTTCGCGACGCGCTGCTCGACCGCATAGGAGATGAATGACGCCGTGATCGGGCCGCCGCCCGGAACCAATCCGAGCAGGAAACCAAGACCGCTGCCGCGCAGCATGGGCGCGAAGGAGGCTTTCCAGTCGGCACGCGAAGGAAACAAGCCCCTGATCTTTTCAGCCAACAGTGTGTTCTTGGTGATTGTCTCAACGTTGAAGAGAATTTCAGACACGCCGAACAGGCCGATCACGATTGCCAGCAGATCGAGGCCGCCGGTCAGGTTGATCGAGCCGAAGGTGAAGCGCTCATTGCCGCTGACGATGTCGACGCCGATCATCGCCAGTAGCACGCCGAGTGCGATCATGATCAGGCCCTTCAGGGCCGAACCGCTGATCATGTAGAGCGTGCAGACAAGGCCCAGCACCATCAGCGCCACGTTCTCGGGCG
Organism: Pseudomonadota bacterium; assembly: GCA_023428365.1. Lineage (GTDB taxonomy): Bacteria > Pseudomonadota > Alphaproteobacteria > Rhizobiales > Hyphomicrobiaceae > ZC4RG25. The sequence goes on from JAEYYQ010000560.1 coordinate 14,163, forward strand.
GCCCGAAGCGGATCGCCAGTGTACCGAGCAGCGGTGCGAAAAAAGTCAACGCCACGACGCTGAGCGTACCGGCAACGAACGAACCGAACGCGGCAACGCCGAGAGCAGCGCCAGCACGTCCCTGCCGCGCCATCTGATAGCCGTCGCGGCAGGTCACGACCGAGGCGGCCTCACCGGGAATGTTGAGCAGGATGGAGGTGGTCGAGCCGCCGTACATGGCTCCGTAGAAGATGGCCGCAAGCATGACGACGCCAGCCACCGGCGGCAGCGAGAACGTGACCGGGAGCAGGAGAGCCAGAGCTGCCAGCGGTCCGATCCCGGGCAACACGCCGATCATGGTGCCAACGAAGCTGCCGAGCAGGCACAATAGAAGATTGCTCGGCGTCAGGATGACGCCGAAGCCTGTCGCAAGGCCAGAGAACGCTTCCATGGTATCAGAATCCCCAGGGACCGCGTGGCAGTTGCAGGTCGAGCACGTACACGAACAGGCCGAGTGTCACGGCGACCGAGACGACCGCGAGCACCACCGACGACAGCCAACTGCTCTGCTCGACGGTGCGCAGCAGGATCAGCATCGTGATTACCCCGGACACGGCGAAGCCGAGGTAAGGGATAGTGGCCGCCATGAAAGCCAGTCCGCCGAGGACTCCGATGATGCGCGTCCATCCCGCCTTATCCGGCCATTGAACCTCTGCGACGGAGTGACTCCTGGCCAGCATCAGAGCGACGCCACCCGCACATACCAGAATGCCGGCAATAAAGGGAAAAAGGCCGGAATCGGGCCCATATGGCCCGGTCAGACCGATACGCCACGACAGCACCGCCGCGCCAGAGCCGAGCAGGATCCAGGTCAGGTTGATGAGTCGTTCGATCATGCCGGACGCCGCCCGTGATAGGCGTCCTCAAGCAGCGCTACCACATCCTCTCGCGTGATCGGACCCGGATTGAGACCATTGTCAGTCTCGACGGTGATATCGGCGGCGCGCGCGATGTCACCTTCTTGAAATCCCACTTCGGCGAGGCTCGTCGGCAGTCCGGTTTTCTTCAACAGGTCGAACAGCGCGGGGCCGAGTTCTGCAACGCCCATCGCCTGCGCGAGGCGCGCGAGCTCACGCGGGGCGTGACGCTTGTTGTAGGCGGCGACGTGCGGCAGGACGAGCGCGTGCGACAGTCCATGAGCAATGCTGAATGAGCCGCCCAGCGTGTGCGCCACGCCATGCTGATAGGCAAAGCCGCCGGTCAGCGCGGCTCCGGCAAGATAGGCGCCGTAGAGCAGGTCGGTGCGCGCAGCCAGATCGCTCGGATCGGCCGCCACGCGTGGCATCGCGTCCATCAGCACCGCAGCGCCTTCATGAGCGGCGGCAAGAATGATCGGACTGACCGTCGGTACGTACACGACGTCCACACAATGCGCGAGCGCGTTCATGGCACTGGCCATGCTGATGTCGGTCGGCAGACTCAGCGACAATTCCGGATCGTAGATCACGGTAGAAGCCAGCATGTTCAGGCTGGTGTGCATGCGCTTCACGCCGTCGATCGTGATGCCGCAGAAGCCGGTCATCTCCGAACCGGCATAGGTGGTGGGAATGGCGATGATCGGTTTTGCGTATTCCAGCCCGATGCCCTTGCCGAGACCGATCGATGCGCCTCCCCCGACGCTGACGATGCAGTCCGCGCCCATGTCAGCCGCGAGCTTGCGCCCCCGTTGAGCCAACTCGATCGGCACTTGCGAAACAGCCTCCGGGATGATGCCGCAGCAGCGATCTCCGAGCAGGTCGGCGACGCGTTGGGCGAGACCGGAGCGACCGGGCGTCGCGACCACGACGGCGCGTTTCGCGCCGTACACTTCGACGGCGTCGGATACTTTGGCGAGCGAGCCGGCGCCGAATACGATCCGTGGTGGCGTGGCATTGTAGACGCCCCCCGGAAGGCTGAATTCGCGTCGCGTATCGAATAAATTCGTCATGGTGTTCACCAGTCCACGATCGTGCCATCCGGCATCACCGCCATCGCAGTGTGGATGACTTCCTGCTTGAAGGGATGCTTGGCTGCCTCGCGCTCATTGACTTCGACGCCAAGGCCTGGAGCTTCCGGAATTTCCCAGGCACTGCCCGTGCGCTTCATCGGCACCGAGACGACATCGTCATACCAGGGTACCGCGCCGCTCATTTCTTCCTGGATTACGAAGTTCGGAGTCGAGACATCGAAATGCAGTGCTGCTGCGCCAGCGATCGGCCCATTTGGATTGTGGGGAGCTACGCCCATGAAGGCCTGCTCCGCGGCCGCCGCGATCCGCTTGCCCTCCAGGATGCCGCCCGTGTGATTCAGATCTGGCTGCACGATGTGACAGGCCTTGGTGGCGAACAGCGGCTCGAATTCCTTGAAGCCGACCAGACGTTCCCCAGTCGCGATAGGGCAGCCGGCTCGCTCGGTGACGAGGCGCATTGCCTCTGTATCGCCGGGGACGACCGGTTCCTCGCAGAACATCGGATTGTAGGGGGCAAGTTCCTCAATGAACTGCAGGGCGCCGGCAATCGAAGCCGGCCGGCCATGGAAGTCGATCATGATGTCGACGCGATCGCCCACAGCGTCCCGCAATGCGCGCATCAGCCTGCCGACATGCTTCCGGGCCGGAATGCCGACGGAGAAATGCGCGTAGGGGATGAAGACGACCTTGAGTGCATCGTAGCCTTTCTCGACGACGGCGAGCGCGCGATCGCGCAGATGACCCTCGTCGAACGTCTCGTAGACCGACTTCATGTCGCCGAGGCCGAGATGCGTGTAGACACGCACACTGTCGCGCGTTTTGCCGCCGAGCAGGCGCCAAACCGGCAGACCAACGCTCTTGCCGAAGATGTCCCACAGCGCGTGTTCGACGCCGCTGATTGCTGTCGCGCCGATGATGCCGAGCCGGTAATAGCTATGCTTATTGAGGATGCGGACGATTTGCTCGATATCGCGCGGATCCTTGCCAATCAGCAGTGGCTTCAGATCCTCGACGGCGCCAGTGACGGCACGCGTCTTCCAGTTAAGACTGGCCTCGCCCCAGCCGTAGAGGCCGTCCTGATCAGTCATGACCTTGACAAAGATCCAGTTCCGCATCTCCGCATTGACAACCACGGCCTGGACGTCGGTGATCTTGATCGGCTCATTCACGGTATGTGTTTCCGGTTGATGGTATGGGGCTCAGGCCAGACCTGATTGAGAAGAGGTTCACCTGCCGAGAGACGGCGAATGTTCTCGGCGATGATCCGATACCGGCGACCAGGCAGGGCTGTGGTCCAGGCCGAGGAATGCGGGGTCGCAACGACGTTTGGCAGATCGAGGAATGGAAAGGCCGACGGCTCGGGGTTGTCGTCCGCGCCAGAGGGATAGCGGTACCAGACGTCGAGTATGGCGCCGCCGATCTTCTGTTCCGCCAACGCCTGATAGAGTGCAGCCTCGTCGGCGATCTCGGCGCGGGACACGTTGATCAGCACGCCCGTGTCACGCATCGCCGCAAGCTCGGCCTTTCCGATAAGCCCGCGCGTGCTCTTAGTCAGCGGACAGGCGAGAACGACGTAGTCCGACATCCCAAGCAGGCGGTGCAGGCCGTCCGGTGCGATACGCTCATCGACAAGAGCGGCATATTGGCCGATTGAGCGGTCGAGTGTGGCGATACGCATGCCACAGGCTCGGGCACGCTCGGCGACCGCCCGGCCAATCCGGCCGAAGCCGATGATGCCGAGCGTCTTTCCGGCAAGCTCGCCGTGCGGCTTCCGATTGCGATGCGCCTCGCCCCAGCCCTTCGCTGTAAATCGCATTGCCTCCGGCTGAAGCTCCCAACCTAGCATCGCGTGCAGCGCGTATTCCGCAATTGGAATTTCGTGCTCGAAGACATTGCAGACCCGGCAGCCCGGCTGAAGCGCGGCCAAATCGATACCATCAAGCCCGGCGCCGGGAACGTGCAGCAAGGCGAACCGGGGCGCTCCATTTGGGCGCTTGAAGCGGATACTGACGACGACATCATCTGTCGCGATGCTCGAATCGAACTCGGCAGAGTTGCCTGCTTCACGAGGTAACGTCACGATCGTCAGGTCAGGGACAAGCGATGCGAGCACGCCTTGCTGGCGCGCAGCATCGCCGATCAGCACCACCTTCATGATGCGCTCTCTCCTGAGCAGCACATGGACAGGCTGCAGCCGCACGGCAGGCGACAGGATCGCAGAGTCAAGACGCTTCCTTTCCCATGGCGCGGCCGCGATCCAGCGGTGCTGGAAGTCGCGACAGGCTGAGTTATCCGCAAGGCAAATTCGCGCCTCGCACCCGGTCATTTAATGCCCGATGTTTCGTGCATAATGCACGATATTGATTGCCGTGCAATCCCCCTTGCAGCCTCCTGGGTTTGTCGCCAAGCCACTGGCCTTGATATGTTGTTTCGTATTAGAATCATGCACGATCGACGAAAGGCTTTCTTCCATGGCGGTGAAATCTCCCCCTCGAACGTTTGTAAGGACAACCGTGTCCGAGCAGACCTATGAGGACATCAAGGAGCGCATCATCGACCAGGCTCTTCCGCCGGGTGCACGCCTCAACATCGATGCCTTAGCGCGAGAACTGAGCATCAGCTCGACGCCGGTTCGGGAGGCGTTGGTCAGGCTGGAGCGGGAGCAACTCGTTTCTCTCGAGCTCTACGCCGGCTACTCGGTCGCTCCGCCGCCCAAGCCGGAATACCTCGAAGGACTGCTGGAGTTCCGCATTCTCTGGGAAGGTCATTGCGCCTTGATCGGCGCACCGAAGAAGCGACCGGAAACGCTGCGGGTGATGGAGCAATGCTACAAGAAGATGCACGCCGTCCGCCGGCTCGGCGCCAGATATCGCGAGTATCGTAAGTTTACTGACGAAGATGCGCGCTTCCATCAGGCAATCATCGACAGCGCCGAGAACCCGGCCATGTCGAAGATTTACGCGGGCCTGCACATCATACTGCTGCAGTCACGCCTCTACCTGACCCGCAGCGCGACAGGAGCGCCATCAGAGCAAGTGCTGGGGGAGCATGCAGCTATTCTTGAAGCCTTCAAGGCGGGTGATGGTGAGGCGGCACGCAGCGCTATTGTCGCTCACCTGGAAGGTGGTCGGGCACGTCTGCGCCTCGCAATGAGTGCGTGCTAACAGCGCGCTGCTGAGCGCTACGTTAGCTGCAGAGCATCCGAGTCAGCTCCGAGACTGCCTCTTGCTCGATAAGGAGGATCATCGACTGCCTGCGCAAGCGTCGCGATCGGCCGTGGCGCCTCGCGATTTTAAGGCTCGTATCCCTCGATGATCACGAGATCAGCGGAGCCGTTTGCATCGCGGATTTTTGCGGCGGCCTGATATTCGGGTGAATCGTAACAGGCCTTGGCTGTCTCGTAGCTATCGAACTCGATGACCACATGGCGGCGCAGTCCGGATGGACCACTGCGGACTTCATGCTGGCCGCCGCGCACCAAGAAACGGCCGCCGTACTTGCGAAGCGGCTCGGCATTGGCGGCGACGTAGTCTTTATAGCCTTCCGGGTTCGTCACTGTGACGTGTGCGATCCAGTATCCCTTGGCCATTCGATTCCTCACTCATCTGACAGTATCGCGTGCGCCGTTTGTCATTGCGCATGCGTGCTGCATCCATTTGCTTAGCTGAACTTTGCCAGTGAAGCCTTCGCGGCTTCGATCAGCTTGGTGCCGTCAAGATTGCGTTCTTTCATCTGCTTGATCCAGCCTTCTGCGACCGGTTCAGTTGTTTTCATCCACTTGGCCTTTTCGGCCTCATCAATCGTGGTGATCACATTGCCGCGCTTGCGAACCGACTCCGCGATGTCTGCTCCGACATCATCCCAAACTTTTCCGGCAGCCTTCGCCAATTTCATGCCGCTCTCAGCATCGATCACGGCCCTCAGATCGGCGGGCAGGCTTTGGTATTTGGCGGGGTTCATCGCGATCATGAACGACGCCGTGTAGAAGGTCGGAGAGCCGGGGATCTCGGTGTGATATTTCACCAGCTCCTGGACCTTCACAGCCGGCACGACCTCCCAGGGAATGACCGCACCATCGAGCACCTTCTGCGCCAGGCTCTCTGGAACTTGCGGAACTGGCATGCCGATGGGGCTGGCGCCGAGCAGCTTCAAGGCTTCGCCGGCCAGTCGTGTCGGGAAGCGGAGTTTGAGGCCTTTGAGATCCTCCATGGTCTTCACTTGCCGGTTGGCGTGGATAACGCCGTGATCATGGCACCAGAAGGCCAGGAGTTTGACGTCCTTGGTTTCTTCCTTGAGATGCTCTTCAGCGAACGCTTGAGCGGCCGGCGCATTGATCCGGGCCTCACGCGCGGCGATGAAGGGCAGTTCGAACACCTCGGTGGTCGGGAATCTGCTGGCCGTGTAGCCCGGCAGGGTCCAGATGATATCGGCGACGCCGTCCTTGGCCTGATCGTACAGCTGCGGTGGGGTACCGCCGAGCTGCATCGACGGGAAGATGTTGATCTTGAGACGGCCTCCGCTCGCGTCCTCGATCTGCTTCGCCCAAGGCACCAGCAGGAAGCGATGAACGCTGGAAACGGCGGGGAGGAAGTGATGGAGGCGAAGCGTAACCTCGGCCGCGTTCGCCGCGGTCACGCGAAGGATGGCAGGCGTTGCCACTCCAAGGGCGGCAGTCGAGACAAACGTGCGGCGCGAGATGGCCATGCGCGAAATCCTCCCATGCAGTCACGATAATTTGCTGCGGCCCTTATTACTGGGCATTCCAGCGTAGTCTAGCCTTAAACCGCAGCGCCGCGAAGCTGATCTGGGGCACGCCTAAAGTTGAACGACGAAAACTGCCGGGCATGGTGTTGGCGCGGGAAGCCCGGTGTGGTTTCCTAGGGCTATTACAAATCTAAAGTACACCGAGAGGAACGGCATGCGTTACGAAGCGCCTGAAACGCTCGACGCTGCAGTCGCCCTCCTGGCTGGTACGCCGGGCGATGCCCGCGTACTCGCTGGCGGGACGGATTTGCTCGTCCAACTCAAGACAGATCTCATCGATCCCGTGCTGGTGGTCGATATCAAACGCATTCATGAGCTGCGGCAGGTGAAGCGTGGTTCTGACGGCGGCTTTCGTGTCGGCGCCGCGGTAACGGGTGCCGAATTGAAGGAGCATCCGGAGCTGAAAGCGATCTGGCCCGGCGTAGTCGAAGCCGCCAACCTGATCGGCTCGACGCAGATCCAGGGTCGGGCCACCATGGGGGGCAATCTGTGCAACGCTTCTCCAGCTGCGGATAGCGTCCCGGCATTGATTGCCGCGGGCGCGAAGGCAGTAGTCGCCGGACCGACCGGGCAACGGGAAGTTCCGGTGCAAGATGTCGTCCTTGGGCCGCGCAAGCTCTCACTGGCTAAGAGCGAGTTTGTGATCGCGTTTCTGCTGCCGCCCCGACCGGCGCACGCCGCTGACGCCTACTTGCGCTTCATTCCGCGGACCGAGATGGATATTGCGGTGGTGGGTGCGGGCGTGAACCTGACGCTCGATGACAACGGTTCCGTCGTGGACGCTGGGGTCGGTCTCGGCGCAGTGGCCGCACGTCCCTTGTCCGTTAGTGAGGCCGGACAAGCGCTCGTTGGCGGCAGCCTCGATGACGCAGCCCTGGCAAAATTCGAGGATGCTGTGCGTTCAGCCTGCAAGCCGATCGATGACAAGCGCGGCACCAGGGAATTCCGGGTCAAGGTTGCGGGCGTCATGGCACGCCGCGCAGCTCTCAAGGCTTACGAACGGGCGGGGCCGCGCTGATGGCAAAGCATCACATCGCATTCACTCTCAACGGCGATCCCATCGAGGCCCTTTGCGACACGCAGCAGACATTGCTCGACGTTCTGCGCGACGAGCTGGAGCTGACCGGCACGAAGGAAGGATGCGGCACCGGGGATTGCTGTGCATGCAGCGTCACCGTCGATGGACGGCTGGTATGTTCGTGTTTGATCCTCGGCGTGGAGACACAGGGCAAGTCCGTCGAAA
>JAEYYQ010000580.1 GCA_023428365.1 Pseudomonadota bacterium
GCCCTCATCGCCTCGGTCTCTGACAGGCCCGATGCCACGATGGACACACGCACCCGATTACCCAGGCTTTCGTCGAACGTCGCGCCGACGATGATATTCGCCTCGGGATCGACTTCCTGGCGCACACGGCTTGCGGCTTCATCGACGTCGTACAACGTCAGATCACGACCACCGATGATCGACAGCAGCAGCCCTTTGGCGCCGCGCAGCGACACGTCATCGAGCAGCGGATTGGCGATGGCCTCCTCGGCTGCGGTAACGGCACGCCGCTCGCCACTCGCCTCGCCAGTGCCCATCATCGCCGTGCCCATGCCGCTCATGATGGTGCGGACATCGGCGAAGTCGAGATTGATAAGGCCTTCCTTGACGATCAGATCGACGATGCAGGCAATGCCCGAGTAGAGCACCTGATCGGCGAGTACGAAGGCTTCGGCGAAGGTCGTCTTCTCGTTCGCGACCCGGAACAGATTCTGATTCGGGATAACGATCAGCGTGTCGACGTACTTGCGCAACTCGGCGATGCCGGCATCCGCAATCCGCATCCGCCGCTGACCTTCGAACTGAAACGGCTTGGTGACAACACCAACGACCAGGATATCGAGCTCTTTGGCGACGCGCGCAATGACCGACGCGGCGCCCGTGCCCGTGCCGCCGCCCATACCAGCCGCGACGAACACCATGTGCGAACCGGAAATCTTGGTCCGGATATCCTCGAGCGCTTCTTCTGCAGCGGCTGAGCCGATCTCGGGCTTCGAACCTGCGCCCAGGCCTTCCGTCAAGCTGACGCCGAGCTGAATGCGCTGCTCGGCGCTCGAAGCTGCCAGAGCCTGTGCATCGGTGTTTGCAACGATGAAATTCACGCCGGCCAGACCCGACGCGATCATGTTGTTCACCGCATTGCCGCCCGCACCACCGACGCCAACAACTGTAAGTCGCGGCTTCAGCTCGGTGACATCAGGGAGTTGCAGTTTGATGTTCATGGCACTCTCACGCCGCAGCACTCAGGCAGCCGGTCGCTGACGGCATCGCCGCAGTTCCGAATCTCTCTCACACCGCCTGAAATCCACATGCTCGCGTCATGTCCCCCTTAGAAACTCTGCCGCAACCACTGTCCCATCCGTCCGAAGTATCCGTGCTCGCCCACTCCGTACTCGGGAAACGATGCCCATCCGCCCTGCACCATCTGCGCCGCCGGCAACAAGCCCGCGACGCATGCAAAAGCCGGAAGAGACATATTCGCCGGCAAGCCGCCGCTCGGTCCTGACGATCCTCCTGTCGAAAACGGACGTGCAACCCGAACCGGTCGACCGAGCGCGTTGGCCGCAAATTCATCGATGCCAACGAGCTGACTAGCCCCGCCTGTCAAAACAACGCGTTCCCCCGCGTACCTCATGATCTCACTGCGCTGCATCCGCTCGTTGACCAGCGCAAGCAGCCCCTCCACCCGCGGCTGCAGGATCGCCCTGAGCCGCGCTCTCGTCGTCTGATGAAAGGCGGAATCGCCTTCCCCGGCCAACGGATAGGTGAACATCTCGTGCTCATCCGAGCCTGCAGACACCAGTGTGCCATACAGTGCCTTGATTCGCTCCGCTTCGGGAATAGGCGTTCCAAGCTCGCGCGCGATGTCAAACGTCATGTGCTGGCCGCCGATCGGCACCACATCCGCCAGCAGGAAGCGATTGTCGGCAAACACGGAGATAGACGTTGTGCCGCCACCGATATCGAGGCAGGTGATGCCAATACGCCGCTCTTCTTCGCTGGTCACAGCCAGAATACTGGCCAGAGCTGACGGAATAGCGCTCCCCAGCGACAGATAGCAGCGTTCGATCAATAGCTTCAGGTTGCGCAGCGGCGCCTCGTCAGCGGTGATGGCGTGAACATCGGCGGTCAGACGGTTTCCCGCCATGCCGATCGGTTCCTGCACGCCGGCATCACCATCGATTCGATAGATCAGGCGGTCGAGATAGAGGGGCAACCGGCCATCGCGCTCCGCATAGGCGCGTGCGGCCTGTGTCAGACGACGGAGATCGTCCTTGCGCACCGCGCCGCTCTCCAGATCGGCACGCGCCGCGAAGTGGTTCGACCGCATCCGGCCGCAGGAGACACCGACAATCACCTCTTCGAGCTGCACGCCGGCCATCCGTTCGGCCTGGGCGACAGCAGCGCGAACCGCAGTCTCCGCTTCATGCAGGTCGACAACGACGCCCGCCTTCACCCCCTGCGAACGCTGATGCCCGATGCCGATGACCTGGGGTCCCGACCGTTTATCCCCGCCGCGGTTCGGGACGACGATGGTGCAGCAAATCTTGCTCGTGCCGATATCGATCAGCCCGAGGACGTCAGCGCCACCTTTCTTGTCACCTGTCATTGAACGCTCTCCTCACTGCCTCATCCGGAGGGTTGCGCCTTATGGCTGGCTGTTTCCTTTGCCACCCCCGTTGGGGCCGGTCGAACAATCAGCCGATCCGCCGATCTTAAATCGATATTGGCCTGCGAACCGTCGAGAAGACGCGACCGAATCGGATCCGTCATCAACCGCGCCAACGCATTGGCATGGCCTTCTGTCGGCAATTGGATCTCGGTGCCGTCCGTCAACCGAAGCGTCCAACGGCGTTCCGCAACGCGTATCGCTTCCTGCAATCGCGCAGCCAGTTCCGGATATCCCCGAACGAGCTGAAGCACGGAGGCGGCCTCTTCGGCAGCCCCCTCGCCCGCCACGCGCGGCAATTCCGTCCACACCCGCTGCGGCGCAGCACCGAGAACGCGTCCCGTTTCATCGATCAGAACGTTTCGATCCGCTCTGTTCCAGACAGCAAACGGCGCGCGCTCGGTGATTTCGACATAGAGATTGTCGGGGAACACACGATTGATGATCGCGGTCTTTACCCACGGCAATTGTTCGATCCGCTTGCGCGCGGCGAGGCTGTCAAATCGCAGCATCGAGCGCGCATTGGTGAGATCGAGAGCATCGAAGATGTCCCGATCCGACGTCATGCTGTGCCCGCTCAGGGAGACCTGAGCCAGCCCCATGCCGACCTGTTCGGCGAGCTTGTCGGCTTCTTCGATGAATGGGCGCGTCTCGCGCGCAGTGCTGCCGCCACGGCTGAGAACCGCAAATGCCAGCGCGCCGATGATAGCGGCGGTCAGTACAGTGAATCTCGCGGCTCGCTTATGCGACTTGCGCTTGCGCCGCGCCGGCATGGCCGCAGGCATCCCAGCTCCGTGGTCCGGCGCTGAATGCGACCGCCACGATTGCGGAACTGGTCCGAACTGCTGCAACGGGCTCTCCGATTCCGAGCACAGGCCACGGCGAGCGACCGTCTCCCTGCCGGACACTCGACATGCCACAGTCGGCTGAAGAGGTTAATTTTGTATTGAGAAGTTAACGGCTGGTTAGGCGGAACCG
>JAEYYQ010000610.1 GCA_023428365.1 Pseudomonadota bacterium
AGGCGTTTGATCGCGCCTGACAGCCGTGTCGCGAACTCCGACAACTCAGCGTCGGTGACGTTGAGCGGCGGCAGAATACGCAGCACGTTTTCACCTGCTGTGACAGTCAGCAGCTTTTCGGCCGTGCAGGCTTTCTGCAGATCGCCGACCGGCGGCTTCACGCGGATTCCGGCCAGCAAACCAATGCCGCGGATGTCCTCGACCACATCGGGATTCTCGTCTTTGATCCGCGCCAGTTCCTGTTTCAAGCGCAAAGCCTTGGTCTGAACGCCTTCGAGAAAACCGGGCTCCAGAACGACGTCGAGGATCGCATTGCCGACAGCCATCGCCAGCGGATTGCCGCCGAACGTCGATCCGTGCGTGCCCGGCACCATGCTCTTGGCAGTCTCTTCCGTCGCAAGGAAGGCACCCAACGGGAAACCACCGCCGATGCCCTTGGCAATGGCCATCACATCCGGCGTGATGCCGGCCCACTCATGAGCGAACAGCTTGCCCGTGCGGCCGACGCCACACTGGACTTCGTCCAAGATGAGCAGCAGGCCATTGGCGTCGCACAGCTCACGCAGGCCCTTGAAGAATGCCGCCGGGACGACGCGAATTCCACCCTCGCCCTGCACAGGCTCGATCAGGATGCCGGCAGTTTCGGGCCCGATCGCGGCCTCCACAGCGGCCAGATCGAGATCCGGCAGAACATCGAAACCCGGCATCTGCGGGCCAAAACCGTGGAGGTACTTCTCGTTTCCTGCCGCAGCGATGGTCGCCAGCGTACGGCCGTGGAATGCCCCTTTGAACGTGATGATCCGGTGCCGTTCGGGATGGCCGGAATCGTGCTGATAGCGCCGCGTCAGCTTGATCGCGCCTTCGACGGCTTCAGCTCCCGAATTACAAAAGAATACGCGATCAGCGAACGTCGCCGCGCACAGCCGCTCAGCCAACCGCTCCTGACCGGAAATGCGATACAGATTTGACGTATGCCAGACCTTGCTGGCCTGTTCTGTCAGCGCCGCAATCAGCTTCGGATGCGCGTGACCGAGCGCATTCACCGCAATGCCGCTGGCGAAATCGAGATAGCGATCGCCCGTCGTTGAGATCAGCCATGCTCCCTCGCCTCGTTCAAAGACGACGTCCTGGCGCGCATACGTCCCCATGATGGAGGACGATGAACCAGCGGACGAGGCGGGCCGGCTCGCGGCCGACGCGGGCTGCGACATGGCGGCAGCTCCCCTATGGCTAGAAAACACAAAAAGCCGCCTCGTGTGGCGGCCCGGAGAACATAATGGATACATCCGGTTGACTACGGCTGTCAATGAAAGCCGTAGTCAACCGGATGACCGGCCCGGCGGCGTTAACTTTCCGGCGTCACCCGCAGGATCTGCCCTTGAGGACTGTCGGTAGCAACGTAGATGGCACCGTCTGGCCCCTGGCGGACGTCACGAATGCGCACGTTAAGATCCGTGAGCAGCTTTTCCTCTGCTGTGACAGTCTCCCCGTCGAGCACGAGCCGCGTGAGGTGGGTTTGGGCAAGGGCCCCCACGAACAGGTTCCCTTTCCACTGCGGCGCGACGTCCGACGTGTAGAACGCCATGCCCGACGGGGCGATCGACGGATCCCAATAGTAGAGAGGCTGCTCCATACCCTCGCGAGCGCGTGGGATCGTCTCACCGCTATAGTGCGTGCCGTAACTGATCACCGGCCAGCCGTAGTTGAGGCCTTTCCGCGCGATGTTGACCTCATCACCGCCCCGTGCGCCATGTTCGACGACCCACAGCTCACCGGTTTGCGGGTGTAGGGCTGCCGCCTGCGGGTTGCGGTGGCCGTAAGACCAGATTTCCGGGCGAGCGCCCGATTTCCCGACAAACGGATTGTCGTCCGGCACAGTCCCGTCAGGATCGATGCGGATCACCTTTCCCCAATGCCGGTGCAGATCCTGCGCGTATTGCATCTGAAAGCGCTCTCCCAGCGTCACGAACAGCTTGCCATCCCGCGCAACGACAATGCGCGATCCGAAGTGCAGGCCGTTCGCGTAGCCCGGTTGCTGACGGAAAATCACACGGACGTCTTCCAGTCGCGTCGGGCCGTCTTTCTCTACGAGCTGTGCGCGTGCCACAGCCGTCGCACTTTCTCCGGCGCTACGGGGTTCAGAATACGAAATGAAAAGGGTGCCGCTGGTCGCAAAATCGGGGGCAAGCGCAACATCGAGCAATCCACCCTGCCGGTGCGCGGCCACCGGAGGAACACCGCGAATAGGGTCGGAAACCCTACCGTCCTTGCTGATAATCCGCATCCGGCCGGGCCGCTCGGTCACCAGGATGCGGCCATCCGGCAGAAACTGCATCCCCCATGGATGCTCCAGCCCCTTGGCGACGGTCTCGACTTTGACCTGACTTTTCGCAGCCTCGGGCGCCTCCGTGATGGCACTCAGAGCAGGCGTCGAAAGTGCCACGGTAATCAATGCTGTAATCGCAAAGAGCATTATGCCTCCCTAACCTCGGGTGTGCCCGTTCGAAGATGGGGTTTTAAAGCCGAACGTCCACCCCGACAGTTCAAGTCCCCGCGATCAAGGGCGGATCAGCCAGCCACGGGTGTCCAGGCCCCACCGCAACGATGCGTTGCACCGACCGGAGCGAGTCGCGCAACGAAACATGTTCAAACGCGATCGTTGTCAGCCGAGGCTGGACAACAGCAAGCAACTCTCCCGGCTGCAGCAGGTAGTCGGGATTTGTCGGTCGGCCATACCTTTGATTGCCCAGTGCAAATGTCTCGTAAATCATCAGGCCGTCATTCGAAACGCTGTCGACCAGATCCGCCAAAATCGGGCGCCACAGGTAATTCGTGACGATCACCCCGGCGAACCTGCGGCCCGCCAACGGAAACGGGCGTCCGTCTTCCAGGTCAGCTTCGATCAATTCAATCCCGGGTTGTTCCACGAGATCGCTCACCCCGGTCATATTCACGTCGATCCCAACGACGGGGTGGCCGAGGGCATGAGCAAGCCGCAAATGCCGGCCTTTCCCGCAGGCGACGTCCAATACCACTCCCGGTTTCGGCACCCCCGGAATGTATCGCGTGACCCATTCTGACGCCGGATATCCGCCGTTCATGCCGTTGCCTGCTTCCGATTGTGTTCGTGAGGTTCTCCACCTTATATGGGGGACATGACGAACGACGCAGCGATCCATTTTCGCAAGATGAACGGGCTCGGCAACGAGATCGTCATGGTCGACCTGCGCGGCACGTCACGTGTGTTCTCGGAATTGGAGGCTCGCGCGATCGCAGCGGACTCGAGGTCGCATTTCGATCAGCTCATGGTGCTGCACGACCCGCGCTCGGCCGGCACCGATGCTTACGTTCGCATTTACAATACCGACGGCTCCGCTGCCGGGGCTTGCGGTAACGGCACACGCTGCATCGCCTGGATCGAGGCGGAGCAAACGGGGCGGAGCAACCTGAAGTTCGAGACCGCGGGCGGTATTCTCGATGCTCAGGTTGTGAGCGCCCATGACATCACCGTCGATATGGGCCGGCCGCGCTTTCGCTGGGACGAGATCCCGCTGGCTGAGCAGTTTCACGATACCCGCAAGATCGAACTTCAAATCGGTCCGGTCGATAACCCGATTGTCCACTCGCCATCCGTGGTTAACGTCGGAAATCCCCATGCGATCTTCTGGGTGGACGACGTGGAGCGCTACGATCTGGGCCGTTTCGGGCCACTACTTGAAAATCACCCGATCTTCCCCGAACGCGCCAACATCTCGCTGGCGGCCATCACCTCGCCTTCAAGTCTGAAACTGCGGACATGGGAACGGGGCGCCGGCCTCACGCGCGCCTGCGGGTCGGCAGCCTGTGCCGCCGCCGTCTCGGCAGCCAGAACCGGCCGCACAGGGCGAAACGTCGCGGTGACGCTACCTGGAGGCGTCCTTCATATCGAATGGACTGCCGATGATCGCATCCTGATGCGCGGGCCGGTGGAACTCGAATACGACGGCTGGCTCGAGTTGCCTTCCGCCACGAAAGCGACGGCATAGTGACGTACCGTCACTGTTCAATCTCCTGGTCGCTCCTTAGATCAGGACGTGATATCCGCATGCTGGATGCTGGCCCGGCGTGGCTTGGCGCAAGCTTTTGTCGGCTACTGTTGTCCGGACGTGTGAACGACCTTTAATGTCTGAACCGATTGTCATCACCCTGGGCTGCCGTCTCAACGCCTACGAGTCCGAGGTTATGCGCCAGCACGCGCAGGCGGCGGGCCTCGATAACGCGGTGATCGTCAACACCTGCGCCGTGACAGGTGAAGCGGTCCGTCAAGCCAAGCAAACCATCCGCAAGCTGCGTCGCGAACGGCCGGAGGCCAAGATCATCGTGACCGGCTGCGCCGCCCAGGTCGATCCCGAGCTGTTCGCCGAGATGGCCGACGTCGATCACGTCGCCGGCAATGGCGAAAAGATGAAGCGCGAGACGTTCCAAGGCCTTAGCTTTGCGGATAGCGAACGCGTGCAGGTCAACGACATCATGAGCGTGCAGGAGACCGCGTCGCATCTGATCGACGGGTTCGGCACGCGCGCCCGCGCCTACGTGCAGGTTCAGAACGGCTGCGATCATCGCTGCACGTTCTGCATCATCCCCTATGGC
>JAEYYQ010000619.1 GCA_023428365.1 Pseudomonadota bacterium
ACGCAATACTGCGGACGCTTGCCTTTACCGCGCCATCGACGGCAAGAGCGGCGCTCGCCCCATTGGTTGTGACGATGCCAGCCTCGCCGGTCACGCTGACACGAACGATGATCGCCATGAACCTTGATGATGTTGCTGTTGCCCACGCCGTCGACGGGAGCAACCGCGACTGGAGCAGCGCTCGCGATCGACGCCGTGCCAGCCAAAAAGCCAGCGACGGCCACTACTTTGATCAGACTTTTCATTCTCACCCCTCAAATGACTTTCACGACCCGGGCGAACCGAACGCGCCGGTTACTTAAGGATCGGTGATTGAACGCGCGATGATTGAGCAAGTTCCATCCGCCACGTCCGAGGCCGGATCAATCGAACGGTGTGCCTAGGATATTCCGCAACGATCTTCGACCGTCAGGGCACGACCCAAAAGACCGGCAGAACATGCGACATCTGAAGAAACTCGATTCCCTCGGAAATCGGAATTGCGGCCAGCAGCAGTGACGCTTCAAAGAACGTGCGCACCACAAGCCTCGGGTTGATCTCCATCGTCTCGACATTGCGCCAGAGACGAAAATTGGGAAGGAACGCGGGGACGCGTTGGGTGTAAGCGCGATACGCCGCGCCGAACTTCGATTCGAGAAACTGCTCTTCCTTACGAACCACCATCACGAATACGCAAATCGTGATGAAACCGAGCAGAACGGATGCCGTCAGGCTGCCCAATTGCGCGCCGACTCCGAACCCGCCGAGAATTGAAAACACATAAAGCGGATTGCGGCACACCGAATAAGGTCCGGTGTCGACGATTTCGGTCTTCTTGCGTCCTCCGATATAGAGGGAGCACCACGTCCGGCCGGCAACTGCGACGAGCAGCAGAATCTGCCCCATGATTTCGACGCTCTCATGCAGCGTCCCTTCCGGGCCGTACGGCATTGGCGTTGCGGTGAACGCGGCGAAGCAGAGGATCACAAAGCCGAAGGACAACAGCACGGCGCGCCGCCGGCGTTGCACTGAGCCCAACTCTATCTTGGAACTGCGTGCCCCATGCAGATCTGACATTGGAAAAACCTTCATCCGGAGAGACGGCGGAGATTGGCTACCGGATTGAGGTGTTTTCAAGATCAGATGAAGGCGGGATAATACGCAGGCCAGAGCTGATTTAGGACACGGCTTTCGCAAAATTGGCGAAAAACTCGTCGGCATTCTTCTTGGCGACACTGCCGATGAGTCGACTGCCGAGTTGCGCGATCTTGCCGCCGACCTGCGCATCGACGTCATAGATCAACCGCGTCGCACCGCCGTCGGCATCCTCCAGCCGGACGTTGGCGCCACCCTTTGCGAAACCCGAGATGCCGCCATCGCCCTGCCCGCTGATGCGGTAGCTGTTCGGCGGATCGAGATCCGACAGGCTGACATTGCCTTTGAAGCGCGCGCTGACAGGACCGATCTTGAACTTTGCCACGGCGTGAAAGTCAGTGTCTCCGGTCTTTTCCAGCGTCTCGCAACCGGGAATACAGGCCTTGAGGACGTCGGGATCGTTGAGCTTCGTCCATACCGTCTGGCGATCGGCGGGAAGCATAACTTCACCGTTCATGCTCAGTGCCATGAGGGAATCCTGTCGCTGCAAGAGGAAACGGCGCATCCGCGAGAGATGCGCCGCAAATGAAGGTTCATGCCAGTGCTGTTACGGCCCGCTTGGCCATCACACCGATCAGATGTGCGCGGTAGTCCGCATCGGCATGGATGTCTGAGCTGAGATTGGCGGCATCGACCGTAATGCCGCTCAACGCATTCGATGCGAAATTGCCCTTCAGCGCCGCTTCCATCTCCGGCACGCGAAACACACCACCCTGCCCCGCGCCTGTCACCGCAACGCGGACATCGCTGCCGCGCTGCGCGACCGCAACGCCGACCAGTGCATAGCGCGACGCCTGATTGGCGAATTTGGCATAGGCAAACTTCGCGGGCACAGGGAAGCTGATGCGCGTGATCACCTCGCCCTCCTCCAGCGTGGTCGTAAACAGACCGTCGAAGAACGCATCTGCGGCGATCTCACGCTTGCTGGTGTGGATCGTTGCGCCAAGGGCCAGCACCGCAGCAGGATAGTCCGCTGCCGGATCGTTGTTGGCGAGCGAGCCACCAATGGTGCCGCGATTGCGCACGTGTGGATCGCCGATGCCTTCGGCCAGTGCTGCAAGGCTCGGCAACACTGACTTCACATCCGCCGACTCTGCAACCGACGCATGCGTGGCCATGGCGCCGATCACCAGTTCCGATCTCGAAACCGATATCTTCCGCAACTCCTCGATGCCACCGAGATCGATGACATTCTCAGGCTGCGCCAAGCGCTGCTTCATCGTCGGGATGAGCGTCTGCCCGCCCGCGAGAAGTTTGGCCCCCGGCATTGCCTTTATGGCCAGATCCGCCTCGTTCACCGAATGAGGACGGCGATAGTCAAATGCGTACATGGTTTCCTCCCTCACTCTGCCGCTTGTTTGGTGGCGGACTTCTGCGCTGCGCGCCAAACCGCCTGGGGCGTGGCAGGCATGGTGATGTCCTCATGGCCCAGCGCATCGGTGATTGCGTTGATGAGCGCGGGCGGCGCGGCAATCGCACCGGCCTCGCCACAACCCTTGATGCCCAGCGGATTGGATGGGCATGGTGTGTGCGTCATCGACACCGCATACGATGGCAAGTCGTCCGCACGCGGCATGCAGTAGTCCATGTAGCTCGCGGTCAGAAGCTGACCGCTATCGTCATAGACGGCACCCTCCAGCAGCGCCTGCCCGACGCCTTGCGCGATACCGCCATGCACCTGACCTTCAACGATCATCGGATTGATGAGCACGCCGAAGTCATCGACAGCCGTCCAGCGGTCGATACGGGTAATGCCGGTTTCGGGATCGATCTCGACCTCCGCGATGTGTACGCCGGAAGGGAACGTGAAATTCTTCGGATCGAAGAACGCACCCTCCTTCAGACCGGGCTCGATCTTTTCGGTGTCGAACTTATGGGCAACGTAGGCCTGCAGCGCCACCTCACCGAACGTCATCGATTTGTTGGTGCCACGCGCTGAGAACACACCGTCGTTGAAGTCGACCGTATCCTCCGGCACCTCCATACAAGCGGCGGCGACGATCTTGCCTTTCACGATCACCTTGTCGATCGCCTTGTAGATCGCGCTCATACCGACCGCGCCGGAACGCGAGCCGTAGGTGCCCATGCCCATCTGCACCTTGTCGGTATCGCCATGCACGATCGACACCTGCTCAATGGGAATGCCGAGCCGGTGCGAGACGAGCTGGGCGAAGGTGGTCTCGTGCCCCTGACCATGGCTATGCGAGCCGGTCAGGATCTCGACGGTGCCGACCGGATTGACGCGGACTTCCGCCGACTCCCACAGGCCGACACCGGCACCGAGCGAGCCGACCGCCTTCGAGGGCGCGATGCCGCACGCTTCGATGTAGGCCGAGAAACCGATGCCGCGCAGCAGTCCCTTCTTCGCGCTCTCCGCCTTGCGCTTACCAATGTTGGCGTAGTCCGCCATCTCCAGCGCCTTGCGCATCGAGGCGTCGTAGTCGCCCGCATCGTAGGTCATGATGACCGGCGTTGCGTGCGGGAACTCGGTGATGAAGTTCTTACGCCGGAACTCGGCCGGATCGATCCCGAGCTGTCGCGCTGTCACTTCCACCAGCCGCTCGACGACGAACGTTGCTTCCGGACGGCCTGCACCACGATAGGCATCGACCGGCGCGGTGTTGGTGTAGACGCCATCGACCTCGCAGTAGATCGCCGGAATGTTGTACTGACCGGACAGCAGCGGCGCGTAGAGATAGGTTGGCACCGACGACGAGAACGTCGAGAGATAAGCGCCGAGGTTTGCCTTCGTCTTCGCACGCAAGCCGGTGATCTTGCCGTTGCCATCGACCGCCAACTCGGCCGTCGTGACGTGATCGCGGCCATGCGCGTCGGCGAGGAACGCCTCGGTGCGATCCGCGGTCCATTTCACCGGACGACGGATTTTCTTCGC
>JAEYYQ010000495.1 GCA_023428365.1 Pseudomonadota bacterium
ACGTCGCGCTGGCCGTCCGGCATCAAGGAAGGCGCTGAATTCTCCATCCCGACGATGAAATAACACGCGCGCGCCTTACATATACGACATGCGACGAGGGACCGGGCTATGCCCCGGTCCTTGCTACGAAAGAGGGATTGAATGGATAGCAAAACCGTACTGATTGGAATTCTCGGCGTGGCGGTCATCGTGCTCGGATACCTGTACTGGGACAGCCAGCAGACCACTGTTGATATCCGCGTTCCCGGCGTGAGCATCCAGGCGAAGTAAGCGGAAGACTTCAAGATCGCGGAACACAGCGGCGTCAGCTTACGGATCGAGGCCCTCGATGCCCACGTATCGTCTCCATAGCTTTTGTCAGTCCGGCAATGCCTACAAAGTTGCGTTGTATCTCAACTGCGCCGGGCTCGATTGGGAGCCCGTGTTCGTTGACTACATGGCCGGCGCAACGCGTGAGCCTGATTGGCGGATCAGCGTCAACCCGATGGGCGAGGTTCCCGTCCTGGAGACACCGGACGGCAAGCGGCTGACGCAATCTGGCGCGATCCTGACTTGGCTGGCTGAGAAAACCGGCAAGTTCGCGCCAGCCGATGCCGACCAGCGCTATGAAGCGCTTCGTTGGATCCTGTTCGATAACCACAAGTTCACCAGCTATCTCGCGACCTACCGGTTCCTGCGCTGTTTCGCACCACAGGCGCCGGACCAGGCAGTCCTCGAGTTTCTCAAAGCTCGCGTGGATGCAGCCATGCGGGTGCTCGACATTCATCTCGAAACCACGCCGTTCGTGCTCGGCGAAAATCCGACGATCGCCGACTTCTCGCTCGCCGGATACGTGTTCTTCCCCACCCACGAGACCGGCATCGATCTGGAAGTCAGCCATAAGAACATCTTCACCTGGACCCAGCGTCTGAAAACGCTGCCAGGCTGGAAAGATCCCTACGACCTACTGCCCGGCGAGAGGATCGAACCCCGCCGGTAGTATCGCCCGCTGCCCGTGTGCTGGCGTGGCCACGCGAACTGTGATTGTTCCGCTGACCGCTTTCGCAGCCGAATTGCGCATGATAGGGCGATGCCGTCGCCCACCCGAGGAGAACATGACGTCCCAGTATTTCGATCAGCTGGAAACCCGTGATCCAGAACAGCGGGAACTTGCTCAGTTCAATATGCTCCCTGGCCTGATCAGCCGGGCCAAAGAGCTTGCGCCCGGCTGGGCACGGCACCTTGCTGACATCGATCCGCAAGCCGTCACCTCGCGCGAGGCGCTGGCGCAGTTACCGATCCTACGCAAGTCGACGCTGAAGGAACTGCAGGCCGGACAGCCGCCCTTCGGTGGCTTTGCAACATCGCCCGTATCGGCAATGTCGCGAATCTACATGTCGCCGGGACCGATCTTCGAACCTGAAGGCAAGGCGCAGGACTGGTGGCGGTCGGCACGAGCCCTTTACGCCGCCGGTTTTCGCGGCGAAGACATCGTGCACAACACGTTCTCCTACCACCTCACGCCAGGAGGCTGGATTCTGGATGCCGGAGCGCGTGCCCTCGGGTGTTCCGTCATCCCCGCTGGCCCCGGCAATACCGAGCAGCAGCTCTATGCCATCGCCTACCTGAAGCCGACCGCCTACATCGGTGTGCCGGACTACCTCAAAATCCTGCTCGACAAGGCCAAAGAGGCGGGTTGCGATATCTCGTCCTTCAAGCGGGCGATGGTCTCGGGCGGCGCGCTGTTCCCGCTGTTGCGGCAGGAATATGCCGGACGCGGCATCGCCACCTTCCAGACTTACGCCACCGCCGACCTCGGCATCATCGCCTACGAGAGCCAAGCCCTTCAGGGCATGATCCTCGATGAAGGCGTGATCGTCGAAATCGTCCGGCCCGGGACGGGCGACCCTGTTCCGGAAGGCGACGTCGGCGAAGTGGTCGTCACATCGTTCAACCGCGATTACCCGATGATCCGACTGGCAACGGGCGATCTGTCATCGGTGATGCCGGGCATCAGTCCGTGCGGGCGCACCAATATGCGTATTCGAGGTTGGCTAGGTCGGGCTGATCAGACCACCAAGGTCAAGGGCATGTTTGTCCATCCCGAGCAGATCGTGGCTGTCGGCAAGCGGTATCCGGAGCTGGGACGAGTGCGGCTGGTGGTGCGCAGGAATGGTGACCAGGATGCGATGACACTGATGGCGGAATCGCCGAACGCAGATCCGGTATTCGCGGAACAGGTAACGGATACCCTGCTTCAGCTCACGAAGCTGAAAGGTGTCGTGGAATTTGCAGCGCCGGGCTCTCTACCCAATGACGGCAAGGTCATCACCGACGAGCGTGAATACGAGTGACGCTCTGCGCGGCTATCGCGCTGATTTGACGTATCCGGTGGCATCGAACTGATGCGATGCCGCCGGCCTTAGCTTCAAAGCATCAAGCGGCGATTACCGCCACATATCGCTTTCGTCGCCATCGTATTCCATGCCGCAGAACATGCCGCCCTGGTAGTAATCGCAGATCGGATCCGGCTTCAGCTTGGCCTGCTCGGCCATGGCGTGCTCGCGCCACTCCTCGCCAACGCCCTTCGGACGATAGCCGAACTTATGAGCGTTGGAATTGTCGAACCAGCAGGTTTCGTTGTTCGACACACCGTACATGACTTCGTAGCGGATCTCCGGATGTTCGAGGCCAATGCGGATCAATTGAACGAGATCGTCCGGACGCAGCCAGATCGCTAGCCGGCGCTTGTCGAGCGGCTTATCGCCGACATTGCCGATGCGCAGAGACAGAACACGCAGACCGTGCTTGTAAGCGTAGAGTGCGCCCAGACCCTCGCCGAACAACTTGCTGACGCCGTAGCGGCCATCCGGGCGCGGCACCACGTCATCGCTGATCCGCTGCAAGCGCGGATAGAAGCCGACCGCATGGTTCGACGACGCGAAGATCACCCGCTTCACGCCCTTCTTCCGCGCCGCCTCGAACAGATTATAGCAACCAATGATGTTCGACTGATGGATCACATCCCACGGCCCCTCGACCGAATAGCCGCCGAGATGGATAATACCGTCGATCCCCTTGCAGATGCGCTCGACGCTGGCGGCATCGCTCAGCTCGCTTGCGATAAAGGTCTCGTGTTTGGCAAGGTCCTTGATCTCCTTGACGTCGCTCAACACGACCTCAGGATAGTGCGCTGCAAGCAGTGGCCGGATCATCGTTCCGACGGCCCCTGCGGCCCCTGTCAACAAAACACGCTTCATGATGCTCTCTCCTTGGTTGAATAGAACTACGGGGTGATTGCGCCCGCGTCGTCAATCCATCGCCTGGTTTCGTTCGGCGAGATTGCGATAGCGCACCAGCCCACGCGTCAGGTGCGTACGCATAGCACGACGTGCGTCTGTCGCGCGCCCCGCTTCCAGCGCGGCAAAAATTCTTCTGTGCTCGCGCTGGATGCGGCCGAGGTAGTGGCTCTGCTCGTCAGCCGTGCTGAGCGATGCGCGGATGCTCTGGCGCGGGATCACATGCCTGCCGAGGAACTCGAGAAACTTGACGTACTTGGGGTTGCCCGTCGCAACGGCAATGGCGCGGTGAAAGGCAAAGTCTTCCGTTACAGCGCTATCGCCCTGCGCGATTGCTGCGTCGATATTTGCGAGAGCGGTCTCGACCAGAGCCAAACGTTCAGGGCTGATACGGTCAGCAGCAAGCGCCGCCGCCTCGACTTCGATCGCAACCCGAAGCTCCATCACATCAAGCACATCACGGATGGAACTGAGGCCCTCCGGTGCAAGCCGGAACATCGCCCGGCTTTCATCCGACGATACGAACGCTCCTGCTCCCTGGCGGGTAACGACAAGCCCTTCCGCACGAAGCGCCGACACGGCCTCCCGAACTACCGTTCGGCTTACGCCGAGTGTCGCCATGAGCTCTTGCTCGGTTGGAAGGCGCGCACCCGGACCAAGGCGGCCGCTGCGTATCTCTCCGGCGATCTGATCCACGACCTCATGTGTCAGGTTTCGCACCGGACGCAGGGGTCGGAACGCTGGCAGCTTGTCAGTTGTCGGAGACGATGGTACTTTTTCAATTCGTCGGGTCATCGTACAACTTTTCTACCATTGAC
The DNA here is from genome assembly GCA_023428365.1 of Pseudomonadota bacterium. Lineage (GTDB taxonomy): Bacteria > Pseudomonadota > Alphaproteobacteria > Rhizobiales > Hyphomicrobiaceae > ZC4RG25. Next base: position 4,097 of record JAEYYQ010000495.1, read on the forward strand.
GCGACAGCCCGACAAGGTGTCTCTGGCGCTATTCGGCTGCGCGGACAAGGAGAACGTACGCACCGCCAAGAGAATTCGGTGCAACTCTTCCAAAGCAGTGGCGAAGAACGCTGCGATCCGTTATCAGCTTGCAAAATACCGGCATTCGAACCGGGAAAGAAACCCGCTCAATTATGAGCGTTGTCATTTGGAGGAAACGGAAATGAATAGACGCGAAGTCATGAAACTTGGCTCCGTGACGCTCGCCGCGACCGGCGTCAGCGTCTTTGGCGGAAGCTCTGCTTTTGCTCAGAGCAAGCTTGTTCTCAAGGCGACCGACGTGCATCCGCTTGGATACCCGACGGTGGAAGCCGTCGAGCGGATGGGCAAGAAGCTCGAAGCCGCGACGAACGGCCGAATCTCGGTCCAGATGTTCCCGTCGATGCAGCTCGGCGGCGAAAAGGAAATGATCGAGCAAGCACAGCTCGGCGCGCTACAGCTGGCCCGCATTTCGATCGGCCCGATGGGGCCGCTGGTGCCTGAATTCAACGTGTTCAATCTTCCCTTCGTGTTCCGCGATGCCGCGCACATGGAAAAGGTGATCGACGGCGAAATCGGCGCGGACCTGTTGAAAAAGTTGTCGGACCATCCCACGGCCGGACTGATCGGCCTGTGCTACATGAATTCCGGCACGCGCAACGTTTACAATTCCAAAAAGCCGATTACCGCGGTTGAGGATCTTAAGGGTCTGAAGATCCGGATGATGGGCAATCCGGTGTTCGTCGACACCATGAATGCGCTTGGCGGCAATGGCGTCGCGATGGGCTTCGACCAGCTCATCAACGGCATGCAGACGGGTGTTGTCGACGGCGCCGAAAACAATGAGCCGTCCTATGAAAGCGGTCAGCATTATCGCTACGCGAAGTACTACTCACGCACCGGCCACTTGATCATTCCGGAAATCCTGGTGTTCTCAAAGCGCACGTGGAACACTCTGTCGAAGGAAGATCAGGCGCTCATTACGAAGTTCTCGCAAGAAGCTCAGAAAGAGCAGCGGCAGCTTTGGTACGCTCGTGAGAAAGAGTCGATCGATAAGCTGAAAGCTGCGGGCGTCGAAATCAATGACATCGCAGACCGCGCGCCATTCCAGAAAGCGGTAAAACCCGTTTGGGATAAGCATGGAGCGAGCCATGCGGCGCTGATCGATCGCATTCAGGCCGTTAAGTAACTGCGCTCAGTCGGGGCCAGCCACCGCGCTCAAATAAGCAAGTGGCTGGCACCCAATCGGGGAGCCCTAAATGCGCCTTGCCTACTTCCGGGCGATGGATCTTCTCCATCGTGCCTGCTTGATCGGTGCTGGAATTGCACTGGTTGTTATCACTCTCATTATTCCTTGGGGCGTTTTCACACGCTACATTCTGAACAGCGCTTCGTCCTGGCCGGAACCCTTGGCGATTTTGCTGATGATCGTGCTGTCTTTCCTATCGGCGGTCGTCTGCTATCGCGAGCATATCCATCTCGCCGTGGGAATGCTGCCCAACACTCTGACCGGATCGGCCCGCACAGCACTGGGAATCGTAATCGAGGCAGGCATGGCAGGGATGAACCTGTTCCTGCTCTACTACGGCATCAATCTGGTCAAGCAGACCTGGTATCAGTCGATCGCGGAGTTTCCTGTCGTCTCGGTCGGCGTTTCGTATCTTCCCCTTCCAATCTGCGGTCTGATCACGCTTCTGTTTATCATCGAGCGCTTCATGAAGGGCGACTGGTTCCCGGCCCCGCACGCGCCGGATGATGAACTGAACACCATTTCAGCCGAATAGCAGAGCCAGAGTTCATCATGGACGCCTTCGTACTCATCGGCTCATTCATTGTCGCCTGCCTTC
>JAEYYQ010000658.1 GCA_023428365.1 Pseudomonadota bacterium
GCGCACGCTGCCAGCCCTTGTTCGCAAGCGCAACCACGAACGGCAGCGTGGCGTTGTTGAGAGCATGTGTCGAAGTCTTCGGCACACCGCCGGGCATGTTGGCGACGCAGTATTGGATGACGCCATCGACGACATACGTCGGCTCGTCATGCGTGGTAGGACGGGACGTCTCGGCACAACCACCTTGATCAATCGCAACGTCAACGATGACCGAGCCCGCGCGCATAGTCTTCACGTGTTCGCGCGTAATGAGCTTTGGCGCTTCGGCACCGGGAATGAGCACGCCACCAATCACCAGATCGGCATCCCTGAGATGACGATCGACGGCATCGCGCGTCGAGAAAACTGTATTGAGAGGCCGTCCGAAATGACTCCAGAGGCGGCGCAGCACATCGACATTCCGATCAATCACCCAAACGTCCGCCCCCATTCCCAGCGCGATGTGGACAGCATGTGTACCGACTACGCCGCCGCCAAGCACTACGACTTTCGCCGGATCAACGCCGGGAACGCCACCGAGCAGCACTCCATGACCGCCGTGCGCCTTTTCGAGGAAATACGCGCCGGCCTGCACCGACATGCGCCCGGCGACCTCCGACATTGGCGCAAGCAGTGGCAAACCTCCCGGCGGAGAAGTCACCGTCTCGTAGGCGATGCAGGTCGCCCCACTCTTGACCAGGTCGGCGGTCTGCTCCGGGTCGGGCGCCAAATGGAGATAGGTGAACAGCACGTGCTCCGGCCGCAGCATCTTTCGTTCGGCGGCCTGCGGTTCCTTCACCTTCACAATCATCTCAGCGCGATCGAACACGTCGCGGGCGGTGGTGACGATCGTCGCTCCGGCGCGCTCGTAATCGGCGTCATCCATGCCGATGCCAGCACCCGCATCGTGTTCGACGATAACCTGATGGCCCAGCGCGCTGAGCTCGCGAACACTGGTCGGCGTGAGACCCACACGGTATTCACGGACCTTGATTTCCTTCGGTACGCCGATCAGCATTTTCCTCTCCAGCCCTGTTGAAGTCGTTCGGGAGCCGCGTGATCCCCGTAAAGGAGATGGTTATTGTACTCTGATCTCTGGGCCTCCACTGATCCAAGTTGACTCTTATCAAAGCAGGTCGGCTGCACTCCTCTAAGAAAATGTCACCACGTTAAAGGAATTGGCTGCGGTGCAGAATTGGATTCGCAATGTTCAAGGCTTGCGGCCAGCAGCATCGACAATCACATTCATTCAATACGTGCCCATATATTCAGATGATGCACCCAATAGAGGAGCACACGAGTGTACAAGCATCTTCTCCTTCCGACTGATGGGTCCGACTTCTCGGAGCGGGCGGCTCTTTACGGCGTCCAACTTGCCAAAGAGATCAACGCGAAAGTTACCGTGATCGCCGTTACCGCTCCCTGGCAAGCGGTTGCCATAGGCGAAATTGCAGTAGCGATTCCGGAAGCGGATTATGAAGCCCGCGCAGATGCTAACGCCCGCAGCTTCGTCAGCAAGATCACCGATGCTGCCAAAGCCGCGCAGGTTCCGGCAGAAGGCGTCCATGTGCGCGATGCCAGCCCCTATCAGGCGATCATCGAAGCGGCGAAGTCCCACGGCTGCGACCTGATCGTCATGGGTTCGCATGGACGTCGCGGTTTGACCGGATTCCTGCTCGGCAGCGAAACAACGCGCGTCCTGACGCACAGCAAACTGCCGGTGCTCGTCTATCGCGAGTAGTCAAACGCTCATCGCTGTCGCGCCCGGCCCACCATCATCACCTCGGCAAAGTTTTCCGGGGTGATGAATCCAGCAAGGCGCTGGTCCGGGCCAGCCACCGCAACAGCATGCGCACGTTTCTGCTGCAGAACCTGGATGACGTTCTCCAAGCACGCCGATCCGGTGACGACCGGGATGTCCGTTTCCATAAATTCTGAAACCGGGGTGCTGCCGCCTTTCTCGCGCAGCACCTCGATCAGGCCGTCGCGGGTCACGATCCCCTGTAGCCGCGCCGCGGCGTCGAGGACCGGAAACTCCTGTTGTGTTGTTCGCAGAAGCAACGCGGCCGCATCGTCGGCGGTGGAATTCGGATCCAACTTCTCATAGCTCGTGATCATGGCGTCGAGCGCAAGATAACCGCGCGCCAGCGACCGCATCTCGACAAACTGACTCTCGGCCGTCGCGGCGAGATAAACAAACACCGCAATCAGCACCAGCAGCGGATTGCCCATCAACCCGATCAGACCGAGGAAGATTGCAAACACCTGCCCAACGAATGCAGCGATGCGGGTCGCCTTCACGAAACCGAACGGCATCGCCAACAGCGCCCGCAGCACGCGCCCGCCATCCATCGGAAAAGCCGGGATCAGGTTGAAGACCACCAGCACCACATTGGCCATCGCAACGCGCGCCAGCATGTTGGAGCCCGGATCCTGCAGGAAATCGAGATCGTTGGCATTCAGGCGCCCGCCCAAAATGACCAGCAGCACCAGGGCGATGACGACATTAACCGCCGGTCCAGCCAGCGCCACCACGATTTCCTGGGCAGGCTTCTCGGGCATCCGCTCCAGGCTTGCCAGACCACCGATGGGCAGCACCGTGACCGTCGGTGTGCGGATGCCATACCTCCGCGCGGCAAACACGTGCCCGAATTCGTGCAGCACCACGCAGAGAAACAGCAGCAGAATAAATATGATTGCGGAGACGGCCGATTGGGGCCCCGACTGCATCCATTGCACCGCGCCAAACCACGCCAGTAACAGGAGGAACGTGACGTGAATGCGCACCTCAGTGCCGGCGACGGTAAGCAGTCTGAAGGACCAGGCCATCGATCGAACCTCAAGCAGAGCCTGTGACTGTGGCAGCAACGGCGCGCCCGTCAATCCAGTTCCAACGGCTTGGCTGCCGAAAACGATGCGGCTTAGCCGGGCTGGCCGATAGCGATACTCAGGATAAATACAACATTAACCAAACTCGCTTTCCGCCGCGGTATCATACGATCCTTCGCGCTATCAATCGCTTGTGTCGGCAGGCTCACCGCCGGCGCAAGGCTGCGCAACTGTGCCGATGCGGGGTCTGATCGTCAGCCGGGACATCCCCTGTTCTGGTGCGACACTTCCGTCGGCACTCTAGCCGATGCCCATATTCTCCGTTACCGCGGGAACAGCCAGACCCGGCGTCCAAGGCCTAGGGTCGGAAAAACAAGACAGATCATGAGGCCTTGAGCGCCA